>DASVSK010000563.1:0-2360 GCA_036388135.1 Pyrinomonadaceae bacterium
AAAGGGAAGCCCCGCTTCTCTTTTCCGCCCCCTCCTTTTCGCTCGTCTTCCACGACTTAGAGTGCCGCCGGTGTAATCCGTGCGGACTCCCGTGTCCGGCAAGCGTGCGCTTCCGCACCCGCGGGGGCCGGGGGCGTCCACGCGCCCGCGCCCTTCAATACACTCAGCGGTAAAGGGTAAGCGCCGCGGGGCGGCGCGCGGCGTGCGGCGGCGGCCGCTGGCACTGTGCTTGCAGTTTAGACGTGCGATGAAACCGAAAAGAGTTCCGGGCGGGATTTTCAAGGCGGGTCTGACCGCGGCGCTTTTCGTCTCGGCGCTGCCCGCCTCCGTGTCCGCCGCGCCCGCCGGCGGGGCGCAGGCGCAAGCGGCCGCGCAAGTCCGGGTGTCGCCGAAACACAAGCAGGCTTTCGCGGCCTTCGAGGCGCGCGTCAAGGAGTACGTCGCGATGCGCGAGCGCCTGGAAGGGCAGTTGCCGAAGCTCTCGAAGGAGGCCAAGCCCGAGGAGATCGAGGCGCACAAGGTCGCGTTCCAGGAGGCGGTAAGGGGCGCGCGCGCGTCCGCCAAGCCGGGCGACATCTTCGCGGCCGACGCGGCGAGACACATCCGACAGGTCATCAAGTCCGAGCTGAAGCCGGCGCTCAGGCAGGAGGTCAGGCAGACGGTGCTCGGGTCCGAGGTCAAGGGCGTGCCGCTGCGCGTCAACTACCCTTACCCTGAGTCCGAGGAGCTGACCGAGATGCCGCCCACGCTCCTGCTCAAGCTCCCGCAGTTGCCGAAGCAGGTCAAGTACCGCTACGTCGGCCGCAACATGCTTCTGGTCGACCGTGAGAACGGGCTCATCATCGACTTCATGCCCGACGCGCTCCCGTAAGGGGCGCGCCCGAGAAATTTATAAGATGGAGAAAGGTATGAGACGCACCCTCGCTTCTTTACTAGCCACGGCCTCGCTGCTCGTCGCACTGCCGGCCGCCGGCGCGCGCGCGCAGAGCGGGCCCGCGCCCGCCGCCGCCGGCTCGCGCGTGGGCGCGCCCGCGCCCGTCACGCTCACGCTGCCGAACAAGGGCGACTCCGTCCGCTTCATGGTCGTCGGCGACACCGGCACGGGGACCCGACAGCAGAACGAGCTGGCCGCGGTGATGTTCCGCTACCGGCAGACGTTCCCCTTCGAGTTCGCCCTGATGGTGGGCGACAACATGTACGGCGGCGAGAAGGCCGCCGACTACAAGATGAAGTTCGAGGACGTCTACAAGCCGCTGCTTGAGCAGGAGGTGAAGTTCTACGCCGCTCTGGGCAACCACGACGAGTCGAACCAGCGCTTCTACCAGCACTTCAACATGAACGGCGAGGAGTACTACCAGTTCAAGAAGGGGCCGGTCTCGTTCTACGCGCTCAACAGCAACTACATGGACAAGAAGCAGATCGCGTGGTTCGAAGAGAAGCTGGCGGCCGACACCTCCTCCTGGAAGGTGGCCTTCTTCCACCACCCGCCCTACTCGTCGGGCGGCAAGCACGGCTCCTCGTCGGGGCTGCGCGAGGTGGTCGAGCCGCTGTTCCTGAAGTACGGCGTCAACGTCGTCTTCGCCGGGCACGAGCACTTCTACGAGCGCGTCAAGCCGCAGAAGGGCATCTACTACTTCATCTCGGGGGCGGGCGGGAAGCTGCGCCCGGGCGACGTGAAGAAGGGCTCGCCGCTGACGGCCAAGGCTTACGACGAAGACATGTCCTTCATGCTGCTCGAAGTCGCCGGCGACCAGATGCACTTCCAGTGCATCAACCGCCTCGGCGAGACCGTCGACTCCGGCGTCGTCGCGCACCAGCGCCCGAAGGCCGCGGCGGCGACGTCCGGCTCTAACTGAGCCCGCGGCGGCGCGCAGGAAAGCGCGCCGCCCGGCACGACACGGACGACACATGCCTGACGGCCGGCGGCCGGTTTGACGCGCGTTGTGATAACATCGCGGCTTCAAGCCGGCCGCTCTTTTTCACGCCCGCGGCCGCCACGGAGGACTGCCATGACCACGACACTTCAACGCTCGACCGCCAGCGAGCTGTTCGTGATGCCGCACGACGGCTCCCGCTACGAGCTGGTAAAAGGAGAGCTGCGGAAGATGTCTCCCTCCGGAAGTGAGCACGGCGCGATTATCATCAACATCAGCGTATTGCTCGCGCAGCATGTTAAGTCGAAGAAACTCGGCGTCTGCTTCGGCGCGGAGACGGGGTTCAAGATTGCCGCCGACCCCGACACGGTTCGAGCGCCCGACGTGGCTTTCGTCCGGCGCGAGCGGATACCGGAGAGCGGCATCCCAAAGAAGTTTTGGCCGGGCGCGCCCGACCTCGCCGTCGAAGTCCTGAGTCCGGGCGAC
>DASVSK010000564.1:0-2048 GCA_036388135.1 Pyrinomonadaceae bacterium
GACGCGGGATGCGTCTTCTCTCTCACCACACGCCACCCGTCACCCCTAACTTATCAGTGTCGAAAATGTCTTTCGAGATACCGAGGCTCTACCCGATAACCGACCGCGGCCTGTCGGGGCTGTCGCACGCGGAGCAGGTGGCGCGTCTGTGCGAGGGCGGCGCGCGGCTCGTGCAGTTGCGCGAGAAGCACCTGCCGGCGCGCGAGTTCTACCGCGAGGCGTCGGAGGCTCTGAGGGTGGCGCGCTCGTTCGGCGCGAAGCTGATAATTAATGACCGCGCCGACGTCGCGCTGGCCGTGGGCGCGGACGGCGTACACCTCGGGCAGGACGACATGCCGCCGGAGGCCGCCCGCGCCCTGCTGGGCGCGGTCGCCGTCGTCGGTTTCTCCACCCACGGCGTCGGGCAGGCGGCCGCGGCGGCGGCGCTGCCGGTCAGTTACATCGCCGTCGGGCCGGTCTTCGCCACGTCTTCAAAACAGAACCCCGACCCCGTCGTCGGCCTCGAAGTCGTGCGCCGCGTGCGCGAGGCCGTCGGCCGCGTCCCGCTCGTCGCCATCGGGGGCGTCACGGCCGAGAGTGCCCGCGCGGTGCTCGACGCCGGTGCCGACTCTGTCGCCGTCATCGGCGCGCTCCTCTCGCCCGGCGGGCCCGCCGAAATCACCCGCCGCACGCGCGACTTTCTCGCCCGCCTGTGAGCCCGCGCCCGACCCGCCCGAGGGGCTAAGTGTTAAAATATTAAGCGTTAAAAGTTTTAACTTGCTTTTCCATCGTCGTTCAGACATTATGAAAAAGGTCGCCGGGGGCAGTGCCCCGTCCCCGGCTTCCAGACCGTCGGACGAGCCCCGCTTTTTATCGCCTTCCACACGGAGCGCCAATTCCCGCATGAAATATTTCGACCTGCCGCCCGTCATCGAGCAAATGCTACAGGTCTCTGAAGACATCAGCGACCTCAACTTCTCCGTGGGTCAGGCACCGCAGGTGGAGGTCAACGGCCGCCTGCGCCCCGTCCAGCCTTTGGGCCTGCAGAAGCTGACGCCGTACCAGACCGAGATCATCGCGATGACGCTGCTGCACGGCAACCCGGACGCGGCGCACCGGCTGGCGCACACGGGCTCGGCCGACCTCAGCTACTCGCTGCCCTCGCGGATGCGCTTCCGCGTCAACATTTTCCAGCAGCGCGGCACCTACGCCATCGTGATGCGCGTCATCCCGACCGGGATACCGACGCTCGAAGCCCTGAGCCTGCCGCAGCAACTCGCCGACATCGCCGAGCTGCGCAACGGCATCGTGCTCGTGACGGGCCCGACCGGCTCCGGCAAGTCGACCACGCTCGCCGCCGTCATCGACGTCATCAACCAGCGGCAGCACTACCACATCGTCACCATCGAAGACCCGATAGAGTTCCTCCACGCGCACAAGAACTCGACCATCAACCAGCGCGAGATCGGCTCCGACGCCAAGGACTTCCCCTCGGCGCTGCGCTCGGCGCTGCGCCAGGCCCCGAAGGTCATCCTCATCGGCGAGATGCGCGACTACGAGACGACCGAGATCGCGCTCGAAGCGGCCGAGACGGGCCACCTCGTCCTCTCGACCCTCCACACCATCGACGCGTCGAAGACCATCGACCGCATCATCGGCCTCTACCCGAAGAACGAGGAGCAGGTCATCCGCACGCGTCTGGCGCAGACGTTCCGCCACATCGTCTCGCAGCGTCTCATCCCGCGCGCCGACGGGCGCGGGCGCGTCGCGGCGGTCGAGGTCTTGAAGTCGACCCCGCGCACGCGCGAGTACATCGCGGCGGGCGAGTCGGACGGGAAGACCCTGCTCGACGCGATGCGCGACGGCCGCCTCGACGGCATGCAGGACTTCGACACGGTCATCAAGGGGATGATCGAGGCGGAGACCGTCACGCTCGAAGACGGGCTCTCCTTCGCCACCAACCCGAACAACCTCCAGCTCGCGCTCAAGGGCATGTCGGCCACCGACGACTTCCAGACCCCCGACGCGCCCGCGTTCACCTCGCGGCGGCCGGCGGCCGGCGCGCGCCC
>DASVSK010000565.1:0-8703 GCA_036388135.1 Pyrinomonadaceae bacterium
TTATAGCTTTACCGAAGAGGAGCATTAACTAAAGGTATGTCCAGCTACGCGAACAGCAACGGCAACCCCACGGGCAAGGTCGTCCAGGTCATCGGCCCCGTCCTCGACGTGGAGTTCAGCGGCGGCTACCTGCCCCCGATCTACACGGCGCTGCGCGTCACCAGCGACGGCTTCGACGTGCCCGACCCCATCGACATCATCTGCGAGGTCGAGCAGCACCTCGGCGAGGGGCGCGTCCGCACCGTCTCGATGCAGCCGACCGAGGGCGTGGTGCGCGGCATGACGGCCACCGATACCGGCGGCACCATCACCGTCCCCGTCGGCGAGACGACCCTCGGCCGCGTCCTCAACGTCATCGGCCAGCCGGTCGACAACCTCGGCCCCGTCAACTCCGAGCAGCGCTACCCCATCCACCGCCACGCGCCCTCTCTCGACGAACAGGCCACCGAGATGGAGATGTTCGAGACCGGCATCAAGGTCGTCGACCTCATCCAGCCCTTCCTGCGCGGCGGCAAGATCGGGCTCTTCGGCGGCGCGGGCGTCGGCAAGACCGTGCTCATCATGGAGCTGATCAACAACGTCGCCATGAAGCACTCCGGCTTCTCGGTCTTCGCGGGCGTCGGCGAGCGCACGCGCGAGGGCAACGACCTCCTGCGCGAGATGGTCGAGTCGCAGGTCATCCAGTACGGCGAGCAGTTCAACAAGCACTTCGAGGAGACGGGCGAGTTCGACATGACGAAGGTCGACATGAGCACCATCGGCCAGTCGAAGGTGGCGCTCGTCTACGGCCAGATGACCGAGCCGCCGGGCGCGCGACTGCGCGTGGCGCTCTCGGGACTGACCGTCGCCGAATACTTCCGCGACCAGGGGCTCGACGTGCTCCTCTTCGTCGACAACATCTTCCGCTTCACGCAGGCGGGCTCGGAAGTGTCGGCGCTGCTCGGGCGCATGCCCTCGGCCGTCGGCTACCAGCCGAACCTCGCCACCGAGATGGGCGAGTTGCAGGAGCGCATCACCTCGACGCGCACCGGCTCCATCACCTCCATCCAGGCCGTCTACGTCCCGGCGGACGACTACACGGACCCCGCGCCGGCCACTACCTTCGCGCACCTCGACGCCGTCACCGCGCTCTCGCGCCAGATCGTCGAGCTGGGGATTTACCCGGCGGTCGACCCGCTCACGTCCTCGTCACGCATCCTCGACCCGCGCATCGTCGGCGAGGAGCACTACCGGACGGCGCAGGCCGTCAAGCAGCTCCTCCAGCGCTACAAAGACCTCCAGGACATCATCGCCATCCTCGGCCTCGACGAGCTGTCGGAGGAGGACAAGCTGGTCGTCTCGCGCGCGCGCAAGGTGCAGCGATTCTTCTCGCAGCCCTTCTACGTCGCCGAGCAGTTCACCGGCCTGGAGGGCAAGTACGTCCCGGTCGTGGAGACGGTCAAGAGCTTCCAGGAGATCATCGACGGCAAGCACGACGACCTGCCCGAGCAGGCGTTCTACATGGTCGGCACCATCGAGGAGGCGCGCGAGAAGGCCGCCAAGATGGCCGCCGGCGCGTAAAGGAAAGGATTAAGGGTGAAGGCGGAAGGATGAAGGGAAAGTGAATCTCCGACGGCGGGGCTTTCATCCTTCGTCCTTCCGCCTTCACCTTTTACTGCTATGGCCCTTCAACTAGACGTCATCACGCCGGAGCGGCGGCTGCTGTCGGAGCAGGCGGACGCGGTGACCGTGCCCGGCCTCGGCGGCGAGCTGGGGATTCTGCCCGGCCACACGCCGCTCATCTCGGCGCTCCAGACGGGCGTGCTCTCCTACACCCAGGGGGGGGCGACGCGACGCCTGCTCGTCTCGGGCGGCTTCGTCGAGGTCAACGGCGACCGCGTCTCCGTCCTCGCAGACCTCGCCGAGTTCCCCGAAGAGGTCGACGCCGCCCGCGCCCGCGCCGAGCGCGACGACGCCGAACGCCGGCTCGGCGGCTTCACCGGCACCCCCGAGGAACTCGCCGAAGTGCGCGCCCAGCTCGAACGCGCCGGCACGCGCCTCCAGCTCACCTCCGGCGGCGACGCCCGCTAAAACCGCCCCGCACGAACCCGAAAAACAACCCGCACGCGCCCCGTCCTAAACAAGGCAGGGCGCGTCTTTTTCTTCCGTTTTTTCTTCCGCCGACCCGAAGTTTTTTTCACTCCCGCGGCGTTTCACGCTTGAAACATTTGCCCGCGCGTGGCATAATGACAGCCTCAACGAAGGCGGCGGGTGGAAGACGACAAGGGGAGTTAATCGATGTCACAGGCAGCGCCGGAGGCGCTTAAAAACGTAGTCGAGATGCCGCGCGAGATTTCGGGCGCGGCGACGCAGGAAGACCAGCTCGTCGAGTCCAGCCTGCGGCCGCGCTCGCTCGAAGAGTACGTCGGCCAGCCGAAGATCACGACGAACCTCAAGATATTTTTGCGCGCGGCGAAGGCGCGCCGCGAAGCGCTCGACCACGTCCTCTTCTTCGGCCCGCCGGGGCTGGGCAAGACGACGCTCTCGCAGATCATCGCGTCGGAGATGGACGCGCCCCTGAAGTCGGTCAGCGCGCCCGCCATCGAGCGCGGCGGCGACCTCGCGGCCGTCCTGACGAACCTGCAGGAGGGCGAAGTCCTCTTCATCGACGAGATTCACAGGCTCAAGCCTCAGATAGAGGAAGTCCTGTACCCGGCGATGGAGGACTACCAGCTCGACATCATGATCGGGCAGGGCACAGCCGCCCGCTCCATCAAGCTCGACCTCCCGAAGTTCACCCTCGTCGGCGCGACGACCCGCGCGGGTCTCATCACGGCACCTTTGCGCGGGCGCTTCGGCATCGTCTTCCACCTGGACTTCTACTCGCAGAAAGACCTCGAAATCATCGTCCACCGCTCGGCCGAGATACTCGGCGTTGAGATGGAGGCGACGGGCGCGTCGGAGATCGCGCGGCGGGCGCGGGGGACGCCGCGCATCGCCAACCGCCTGCTGCGGCGCGTGCGCGACTACGCCGAGGTGGAGTACGACGGGCGCGTGACGCGCGAGGTGGCGCGCCGCGCGCTCGACGAGATGGAGGTCGACAAGTTCGGCCTCGACGAGATAGACCGCAAGGTCTTGTCGACCATCATCGAGAAGTTCGACGGCGGCCCGGTCGGCGTCGGCACCATCTCGGCCTCCATCAGCGAGGAGCGCGAATCAATCGAGGAGATCATCGAGCCCTACCTCATCCAGATCGGCTTCCTCAACCGCACGCCGCGCGGCCGCGTCTGCACCCCCGCCGCCTACAGGCACATGGGGTTCACGCCGCCGAAGCGGAAGGAGTAGGAATTTTAGATTTTTGATTTGCGACTGCCTTCGACACGAACGGCGCGGGTCATAAATCGAAAATCGAAAATCAACAATCTAAAGATTTCGGCCTTGTCATGAGGTCGAAAGCCGCCGGGCGGGCGCGTTGGAGGATCGGGAGCCTTTGACGCCGCCCGCCTTGGTGTATCCGGCGGCGGGACGGGCGAAGCTTGGAGGTCGAGCCGTCAGGGCTTCGCGGGCGCGGCTTCGCGCTTGAAGTTGATGGTGACGTCGACGGTGTGTTTGGTGTGGTCGGGCGTGACCTTGCTCTCAATCTTGAAGGCCGGGAGCGGGTTGCCGGCTCGCGCGGCCTCGCGCAGGAACTCGGGCACGGACTTCTTGCCGAACTCGTCGAGGTAGCCCTCGTCGAAGACCTCGCGGTGGAGCAGACGCCAGCGGCCGCGCAGGTTGTTCGTGGCGACCTCGTCGAGCCCCGTGATGGTCAGGTCGCCCATGCGGTACTGCGCGCCCTCGGTCACCTTGAAGCGGTACGAGACGCTGCGCGCCGTGTCGTCGAACTCGGCCTCGGGCATGATGCTCGCGCCGAGGTAGCCCTTGCGCCCGTAGGCGCGCCGCACCAGCCCGAGCCCCTTCGCGATCTTGACGGCGTTGGCGACCTCGCGGGGGCGCATGCCGAGCGCGGCGTCCAGCTCCTGCGCGGTGAGCCCGGCCGCCCCCTCCCACGCCGCCTTGTCCCAGACGTAGATAGCGCCCTCGTCCACCGTGAGCGTGACGGTCACGCCTTGCCCGCAGTCGGGCGAAGCCTCGGGCGTCACCTTCGGCGGGCCGAAGGCAGCGCGTAGGTAGCCGCGCTCGTGGTAGAGCGGGAGCAGGCTGCTCTCGACGAAGCCGCCGACGTAGGCGCGCGAGTAGTCGTTGTCGAAGATGCCGCCGGACTTCGTCACCAGCGTCTCCTCGGGGACGGCGCGCGCGCCCGCGAAGTTGAGCTTGCAGACGCGCAGGCCCGACCCCTTGACGCTGTAGAGGTGTTCGACCCTGCGGCCGGAGGCGTCGGCCGAGAGCGTGTACTCGACCGCGCCCTCCACCTTGCGCTCGCGCAGAAGCTCTTCGAGCGCCTGCTTGATCTGGTCGGTGACGCCGCCCGCCTCGGGCGCGGTGCCGTCGAAGGCGGGGAGCTTGCGGCGGACGGCCGCGAGCAGCTCGTCGTCGGTGAACCAGACGAAGTTGTCGAACGTGACCGGCATCGTCCACTTGCGCTCGACGACCTCGAAGGTCAGGAGCGTCTTGTCGGTCGTCCCCTTGAGCTTGTAGCTGAGGTTGACGAAGAGGCCGGACTCCAGCAGCCGATTGGCGGCCGCCTCGACCGCGTCGACGTCGACGCTCTGGCCGACTCGCAGCCCGCTCTTCTCCAGCGCCTCCGGCTCCTTGACGCGGTCGAGCCCCTTGAACTCGATCCTGTCGAGCTTCATCGACTGCGCCGGCGTCTGCGCGCCCGACGCGGCGGGCAGGAGCAGGAGGAGGCACGCGGCGAAAAGCAGCGCGGCGGGCACACGATTGATGCGATGAGGTGCTGACAGGGGCACGCAGTTTCTCCGTCTGTTTTTTGAGTTGTTGCCGGGGAGCGCCGTGTATTTTAACAGCCCGCGGCGGCAGACCGAAGTGAGGGGCTCGAAAGAAGCCTTCGACGTCTGACGCCCGGGTGAGGGCCCGGGCGGGACTTTTAAGGATTGGCCTCGCGTATGCGCGCGCGCATCTCGCGGACGGCGTCGGCGAGGCCGGTCAGCACCGCGCGGGCGACGACGTTGTGGCCGATGTTGAACTCGGTGATCTCCCGGATGGCGGCGACCTCCGTGACGTTGCGGTAGGTGAGGCCGTGGCCGGCGGCGACGTGCAGGCCGTACTGCGCGGCGAGCGTGGCGGCCTCGCGCAGCCGTTGCAGCTCGGCCGCCGCGCGCGCGCGACCCTCGGAGTGGACGGCGCGCGCGCCGAGCGTGGACTCGGCGTAGGCGGCCGTGCAGAGCTCGACCTGCTGCGCGCCCGAGTTGTGCGCCGCCTCGATCTGCCGCGGGTCGGGGTCGATGAAGAGGCTGACGAAGAGGCCGCCCTCGCGCAGGCGGTCGACGCCCGCGCGCACCGCTTCGAGGTTTGAGGCGGCGTCAAGGCCGCCCTCGGTCGTGATCTCGCCCGCGGTCTCGGGGACGAGCGAGACGGCGTCGGGGCGCACGTCCGCGGCGATGGACATCATCTCCTCCGTGACGGCCATCTCGACGTTGAGGTAGGTCGTGACGACGCGGCGGAGCGTGTAGAGGTCTTCGTCCTGTATGTGGCGGCGGTCGCCGCGCAGGTGGACGGTGATGCCGTCGGCCCCCGCCTCCTCGCAGATGAGCGCGGCGGCCGCCACGCTCGGCTCCGGCGCGCGCCGCGCCTGCCGCACGGTCGCCACGTGGTCGATGTTGACGTTGAGCCTCGCCGTCATCCTTCACCTTCCGGGTTCGGCCTCAAATCCTCTGCCCCGCGAGTTCGCGCGAGACGTCGCTCTCGACTTCGGCGTCGCCGCTCAGACGGCGGCGGTTCCTGACTTTTTCGGCCGCCTCGCGCGCTCGCTCGACGGCCGCGTCGTAGAGGCCGCGGGCGGCGTTGCGCCTGACCTCGCGCAGCTCCGCGAAGCCGTGCAGGCCGTTGAGGAGGCTGACCGAGCCGCCCTCGACGTCGTCCCAGCGGACGGGGTATTCGAGCATGCGCAGGCCGGCGCGGTGCGCGATGAAGAGCAGCTCGACGTCGAAGCCGAAGCGGTCGATGAGCGCGCCCTCGACGACGGGGCGGCAGACGTCCATGCGGAACGCCTTGAAGCCGCACTGCGTGTCCTTGAAGGGCAGACCCGTCAGGAGTCTCATCATCAGGTTGAAGACGCGGCCGCTCTGCTCGCGCGCCCACGGCTGGTGCGTGCCGATGAGCTTGCGGTCGAGCGCGCGCGAGCCGAAGACGACGTCGTACTGCCCCGACCGGACGGGCTCGACGAGCTTCGGGGTCTCGGTGACGGGCATCGAGAGGTCCGCGTCGAAGAAGGCGGCGACGGTGTTGCGCGCGGCGAGCAGCCCCGCCCGAACCGCGTGACCCTTGCCGCGGTTCGGCTCGACGCGGATGACGCGCGTCTCGACGCCGCGCAAAGGCCGCTCGGCGAAGACGCCCTCGGCGACGCGCGCCGTGTCGTCCTTCGAGCCGTCGTCGACGACGATCACCTCGCCGCCGCCGGGCTGCCCTTCGAGGTACGCCAGCACCTCGCGCAAGGTCTTCCCGATGCGCGCCGACTCGTTGTAAGCGGGGATGACGATGGAGAGAGAAGATGAAGACATCGCTCAGGTAAAACTTCCGGGTGTAATTCTGCCGCGAAAATATAACAGAAGTGGACAGTAGACAGTAGTCGGTAAACGGGTAGTCAGTAGACAGTAGTCAGTAAGGCTGCCGCCCGGCCGGCGCGGCCGTTGATACTGGGGCAGTTCGACGCCGACGGTTTTTCTACCGGCTACTGACTACTGTCTACTGTCTACCGTCTACCGCTGTGATAAAATCCCGCACAGGCGTATAAACGCGCGAAGCACGAGGGGAGTTCGGGGGTTTAAAATATGAGCAGCAGGACGTTCGGACGCATCACGGCCGCGGTCATCATCTTGGCGGCCACGCTCGTCGGCGGCATCTACGGCCGGCGCGCCTTCTCGCAGGAGGCGGGCGGCGGCGGCGGCGCGGCGCGCATCGAGACGGCCTACAACGAGGCGCTCCAGGTCATCTCGGAGAACTACGTCGACACCGTCGACTACGAGAAGGCCAACGAGGCCGCCGTGCAGGGCATGCTCCTGTCGCTCGACCCGCACTCGAACTTCTTCACGCCGGCCGAGTACCGGCGACTGCTGCAAGACCAGGAGTCGCGCTTCACCGGCATCGGCGTCTCCATCCTCCGGCACCGCGACGGCGTCTACGTCCAGACGCCCATCGAGGGCACGCCCGCCGCCAAGGCCGGGCTCCGGTTCGGCGACCGCATCGTCGAGGTCGACGGCAAGGACGCGCGCGAGTGGACGACGCAGGCCGTCTCGAAGGCGGTGCGCGGCCCCGAGGGCCAGCCCGTCACCATCAAGATCGAGCGCGCCGGGAGCCAGGCCCCGCTCTACTTCACCATCAAGCGCGGCAGCGTCCCGCAGCCCTCGATCCGCAACGCCTTCATGCTCCGCCCCGGCGTCGGCTACGTCGGCCTGACCGGCGGCTTCACGCACACGACCTCGGACGAGCTGGCGCAGGCGCTCGAACACCTGAGCGGCCAGGGGATGCAGCAGCTCGTCCTCGACGTGCGCAACAACCCCGGCGGCCTCTTAGACCAGGCCATCAAGGTGGCGAGCCACTTCGTCCCGCGCGACAAGGGGGTCGTCTCGGTGCGCACGCGCGACCCGCAGAGCAACCGCGAGTACAAGAACGTCTTCTACGACCCCGTTGACTACCCGCTCGTCGTCCTCGTCAACGGCGGCTCGGCGTCGGCCTCCGAGATCGTCGCGGGCGCGGTGCAGGATCACGGCCGCGGCCTCGTCGTCGGCGAGACGACCTTCGGCAAGGGGCTCGTCCAGCGCATCTTCAACCTGCCCCACGGCGCGGGGCTGACGCTGACGACCGCGAAGTACTACACGCCCTACGGCCGCCTCATCCAGCGCTCCTACGCGCCCGGCTCGATGTACGACTACTACACGCACCAGAACCCGAACGCCGAGCCGACGCCCCGGCAGCCGACGAACCCGACGACCCCGGCCGCGCCGAACGCGGAGACCGCTTCGCCGACCCCGCAGCCGACGCCCGCTCCGACGCCCTCGGGGCCGCCCATCCGCACGGCGGGCGGGCGCGTCTTCTACGGCGGCGGCGGCATCACGCCCGACCGCGAGGTCAAGCCGCTCGACGTGGCGTCGCCCGTGCGCGCGCGCATCTACGAGGAGGCTTTCCACTTCGCGCGCCAGCTCGCGGGCGGGCAGGTCGCGGGGCTTGAGGGCTACCGCGTGACGGCCGAGCCGCAGTTCGGCCGGGGCGCGCGGCCGACCGACTTCCCCGTCAACGACAAGGTCATCCAGGCGTTCCGCGACTTCGCACGGCGCGACCCCGAGGCGGGGCTCACCCCGGCGCAGATAGACCGCGAGATAGAGTACGTGCGACTGAGGATTCGCGAGAACCTCGTCAACGCCACCTACGGCGGCGACGCCGCCACCCGCTACCTCCTCGAAGGCGACCCGCAGGTGCTGCGCGCCCTCGAACTCTTCCCCGAGGCCAAGGCGCTCGCCGAGAACATCGGCCGCCGCCCCGCCTCGGAGTAAGGCCGAACAGCACACGACGCGCGCGCGTCGTGTGCTGTTCGGCCTTACTCCGAGG
>DASVSK010000566.1:0-3749 GCA_036388135.1 Pyrinomonadaceae bacterium
GGTTCAACTCGGAGACGAGCCGCTCGACCCGCGCGCGGTACGGGCGGCCGGGCGACGCGTCCTCACCGGCGACGACGAACTCGACCCTTTCGCCCAGCCTCGCGGCGACGGCGGCGGCGGCGCGCACGAAATCCTCCTGCCCCTTCAGCGCGCTCAGCTCGCCGACGATGCCGACGCGCAGCGGAGCGCCCCCCGCCTCGTCGCGGCCGCTTTCAAATTCAGCGCGCGCACGCGCGAAGCGCGCGAGGTCGACGCCGTTCTCGACGACGCGAATCTTATCCCCCGCGAAAATCTTCTGCGCGCGCAGCGCGCGCTCGACCGCGCCGGAGACGGCGATGACGCGCGAGACGTTCGAGAGCGCGAGGCGGTGCGCGCGGCTTAAAGGGAAGAGGACGTGGCGCGTGAGGACGAGGCGCGCGCGCGGCGCGCGGCGCGCGGCGAAGGCAGCGAGCGTGTAGTCGCGCGCGACGTGCGCGTGGATGACGTCGGCCTCAAGCTCGCGCGCGAGCCGCGCGAGCTTGAGCGCGCTGAACGCGTCGAGCGCGTTACGCAGCGGCAGGGTGAAGACGTTCCGCCCGTCTAAGAACGGCAGACGCTCGCGCAGCGGCGAGCCTTCGGCGAGCGCGACGAAGAGTTCGTGGCCGCGAAGGGCGAGCCCGCGCGCGAGGTCTGCGAGGTGACGCTCGCCCCCGCCGAACGCGCGCGCCGAGCTGACCTGAAGAATGCGCATCAGAAGTGGGAGGGCGAAAGGCGGAGGGTGAAAGGGGAAGGGTCGAAGATGAAAGTCGCGCTGTTTGCCATCTCCCTTTCTCCCTTTCGCGTCGCGGGCTCGCTTTTCGCCGCGGACGTCTCGCGCGGCCCGCCTACTCGGCGGCCGCGGCGTCCGACTTTCCGGAAGCGAGCGGCGAGGAGTCGTAGTCGGCGAGCAGGTGCGCGGCGTCGCGGTAGATGCGCACGCAGCCGGCGGCGCGCAGGTCGTCTTCGGGGAAGCCGCCGCAGAGCAGGCCGACGGTCTTGAGCCCGGCCTTGCCCGCGGCCTCGGCGTCGTAGGGCGTGTCGCCGACGACGACGGCCTCCGAAGGGCTCACGTCTTTAAGGCGTGCGAGCGCGGCCTCGAAGATGTCGGGGTGCGGCTTGGACTTCTCCGCGTCGTCGGCCGACGTCTCCCCCTCGACGAGGTCTTCGATGTCGGCGATCTTTTTATAGGTCTTCAGCTCGTCGGCCCTGGCGGAAGAGGCGAGGGCGATTTGAAGCCCTTCGCGCTTGACCCGCTCGAACAGCTCGCGCACCGCGGGGAAGGCTTTGACGCGCGGAAGGTGGTCGCGCTTGAAGATGTCGCCGCGGTGCTTCTCAAGCTCCTCGCCGAACTCGTCCAGCTCTCGCCCGGAGAGGAAGACCGGCATCAACTGGTCGCCACCCTTGCCTATCTGGTAGCGCACGCGCGCGTACTCGACGCGCTTGCCGAAGTGCGCGAGCGCCTCCTGCCAGGCGCGCGCGTGCAGGTCTACGGAGTCGACGAGCGTCCCGTCCACGTCAAAGATGACCGCCTTGAGCAAAGAAATCTCCCCGGAAAAGTTTGAGCCGCCGCGCGTTTGAAAGCACGCATTATAACAGCGAGCCGGGCGCGCGTCGCGCCCCTCGCGCCGCGCGCTTCGCTGACGCCGAACAGAACACAGGCTCGCACGCTCGTTCCGCTTTGGTACGCGGGCCCTCGCGCTTCGTGCCGCCTCGCGCGTCCGCCTTGGTTCTACCGCCTCCGGTTTGCGCGGCGTCGCCGGGCGGGCGGAGTCGGCACGGGGCTTGCCGGTAGGCGGGGCGGATAAGTCTCTCCGGCGCGTGCGGCGGGCGTCAACGCCCGGGGGACGCGCGGTTAAAGGAGTCGAAGCGCGAAGGAGTCAGTTATGGCTAAACTTGTGACGGGAGTTTTTAAGACGCGCGTGGCGGCCGAGGCGGCCGTCGACGCTATCATGAAGCGCGGCTACACGCGCGACGACATCAGCGTGTTGATGTCGGACGCGACCAAGTCGAAGGAGTTCGCCATCGAGACGCGCACGCACGCGGCCGACGGGCTCGGCTACGGCGCGGCGGTCGGCGGGACGGTCGGCGCGGTGGTGGCGGCCATCGTTGCGGTCGGGACGAACGTGGTGCTGCCCGGCCTCGGGCTCGTCGTCGCGGGGCCGCTGGCGGCGGCGCTTGCGGGCGCGGGCGCTGGCGGCGCGGCGGGCGGGCTCATCGGCGCGCTCGTCGGCGCGGGGATTCCCGAGCACCGCGCGAAGGTCTACGACGCCACCCTGCGCGCGGGCGGCATCCTCATCGGCATCGAGTCGAAGACCGACGAGGAGGCCGACAAGCTCCAGGAGTTGCTCGGCGACCTCGGCGCGGAACACATCAGGCAGGAGTAAGTAGACAGTAGTCAGTAGTCAGTAGTCAGTAGTCAGTAGGCTCCGCCTCGGCGGGCGGCGCGACTTTCAAACTGTCTCCTCGCTGTGAAAGGGTTTTCTACTGTCTACTGACTACTGACTACTGTCTACTTCCGAGGGGGCGTATGCGTAGGTACGAGCGTTTCGTCGAGATAGACGCGCCGGTCGAGCGCGTCTTCGACATCTTCGCGGACTTCGAGGCCGCGCCGCGCTGGGCGGGCGGCGTGCGCGGCGTGCGGCGCACGGGGCGGCGCACCTTCCTTTGGGTCGCCGAGACGGCGCTCGACATCGACGTCGAGTGGGAGGCCGAGGTGGTCGTCTTCGCCCCCGACCGGCGCATCGTCTGGCGCTCGGTCGGCGGCGACATCCGCGCGGACTGCGAGGCCGTCTTCTCCGTGACGCCGGAGGGCACGACGCTGGCGCGCGTCGTGCGCGGCTACGACACGCCGGGCGGGCGGACGGGGCGTGCCGTCGCGCGCTTCTTCGGCAGGCACCCCGAGGAGCAGTTGGAAGAAGACCTCGCGCGGCTCAGGCGGCTCGCGGAGCGCCCGCGGCGCGCGGGCGGCGGAGAGCGCGGCGCGGGGCGTTCCGCGGGGCAGGAGTACCGACGGCCGCCCAGAGTGTTGCGCGTCGAGCGGGGCGAGCGGGACGAGCGGGACGACGAGCGCGGGAGGCGCGGGGAAGAGCCGCGTCGGCGTTACGAGGATTCACGCCCGCGCGGGGAAGAGCCGCGCGCGCGCCACGCGCTGACGCCGAGGGAACGAGAGCGCGAGCGCGGCGAGCAGGAGAGGGAGTGGGAGACGCGTCGCGCGGCCGAAGAGAGGCGCGCGGCCGGGTGGTATTTGCGCAGGGGCGTAGACCGCCTGTTGGAGTCTCCGCCGGAGGAGAGGCACCGGCGTCGCCGCGACTAGGCGGGGAAGGCATACCGTCCGGGAAAGTAGAGAGGCCGCCGCCGGGTGTTCGCCCGGCGGCGGCCTCTTCGCGAGAGTCTGTGTTCAAAGGGTCAGCGCTTGATGGCGTCGCCCGCGTCTTCGAGCATGTCGCCGACCTTGCGCTTGGTTCCGCCCCAGCCCTCCTGAACGTCGCCCTTGAGTTTATCGGCCGAGCCCTCGGCCTGCAAATCGTCGTCGCCGGTCAGGCGGCCGAGGCCCTCCTTGACCGAACCCTTCGCCTGATCGTATTTGCCTTCCACCTCGTCATCGTTCGGAGCACCCATTTCGTCAATCCTCCTCGATAATTTAAATGCGGGAGAGCGCACGAACTCTTACCGTTCGGGCTTGAAAGATGGCAACGGCCATGCCAGCGGCGCGCGACGACGCCGCGCGCGCG
>DASVSK010000567.1:0-1566 GCA_036388135.1 Pyrinomonadaceae bacterium
GAGGCGTCCGCGGACGAGCCTCCACGCCGAGGGCGCGCGCCCTTCGGCGTCGGCCGCGGGGTTGAGGACGACCCAGTCGCCCGCGCGCAGGCGGAGCAGCCCCGGCTCGCGCGCGGGAAGCTCCGCGCCCGTCGCGGCGTCCGCGAAACGGAACCACGCGCGCTCCACCCGCTCGTCGTCCTTCTCGTAGCGCTCGCAGCGGAGCGCGGCCGTGCGCCCCGTCTCGGCGCGCTCGCGCGGCGGCAGCGAGAGGTGGAGCATCTTCTCCTGAAACGAGGCGTGGTGTTCGAGCAGGAGGAAGTCTTCGAGCGAGCGGCTGAGCGGCACCTCCGACGGGTCGACCTCGACCTCGCCCAGCCGCGAGAGGTCGAGCGGCTCCTTCACGACGCGGCGGTTCTTGTAGGCGAAGCCTTCCTCGACGTGCTGCATGGCGCGCGTGCGCGCGCGCGCGAAGTCGCGTATCTGTTCGGGGCCGACGCCCGCGAAGCCGCGCGCCTGCGAGCGCGCGAGCGCGCCCCCCGCGTCCGACATCTCGCGCAGAAGCCCCCACGCCGCGTAGGCGTATTCGAGCGGAATCTCCGCGCCGAAGCGCGCGGCCGACTCGACGCGGACGAAGGGCGGCGCGGCGTCCTCGTCGTCGGACGACGGAGGCGGAGGTGCGGAGGACGAGGTTACGGCGGCGCTGACTTCATCCTTCACACTTCCGCCTTCGTCCTTCGGCGTGAAGCGCCCCGTCGCGGCGTCGCGGAGGAAGGTGCGGCGGTTGTCGAAGACGCGCGCGCGGAACGTGCGGCGGAAGTCCGTGCGCCCGTCGCTCCACACGAAGCCGAGCGAGGCGGCGACCTCGTAGAGGTTCTGGCAGACGGGCGCGAGGTTCAGGCGGGCGCGCACCTCTTCGGCGAGGAGCGAGACCATCGGCTGCGTGAGCGCGGGGCTGGAGGTGAGCAGGTCGTAGAAGGCCGGGACGGCGCAGAGCGCGTCGAAGTGGCGGGCGAGCGCGTCGAGCAGCGCGCGCTCGCCGCGCGGCGCGTAGGTGTAGAAGTGGAGCGGCGCGCTCGCCCCTTCGGCCGCGCGCGCGACCGAAGGCAGGAGCCTCTGCACGAAGCCGACGAGCAGCGCGCGCTCCGTCTCCGTGTCGGGCGGCGCGTCCGTCATCTCGACGACTTCTGAAGTCTCGCGCGGGCCCGCGACGCGCGCGGCAAGGAGGTAGAGGCGGTCTTCGATGTAGTCGCGCTGCGCGTCGACGAAGACGCGGACGAGCCCCGGGTGCTCGGCCGGGTCGGGGAGCGAGCCGTAGTCCGCGCCGAGAAGGTAGCCGCGCGCCTCGGTCGAGCGGTCGAGTCGCCGTACGGCTGCGCGCGCCCGCTGGACGAGCAGGGGGAGTCGGCCGCCGAGCGGCCAGCGCGAGGCCGCGCGCCGCGCCGCCTCCTCCTGACCGGCGGCGGGCCGCATCTCCTTCCCGCCGTACTCCATCAGCGACGCGAGCGCGCGCGCAGAGTCGACGCCCTCGGCCCGCAGCGCGCGCTTCTCCGAGATGCTTATCAGCGGGACGAGCGAGAGGTCGCA
>DASVSK010000568.1:0-3224 GCA_036388135.1 Pyrinomonadaceae bacterium
GCGCGCCGTCGCCCGCCCTCGCCTCCTCTGCGATGAGCTGGCGGAAGGCCGAGGGCGTCTGGCTCAACACCGTCACCCCCTCCACGGCCAGCAGCCGGCGGAAGGCTTCGGGCGAGCGAGAGACCCAGTAGGGCACCACCACCAGCCGGCCGCCGTGGAGCAGCGCCCCCCACAGCTCCCAGACCGAGAAGTCGAAGGCGTAGGAGTGGAACAGCGTCCAGACGTCGGAAGGTGAGAAGGAGAAGAGCGGGCGCGTCGAGTCGAAGAGGCGGCCGACGTTGGCGTGCGTGACGACGACGCCCTTGGGCCGACCAGTCGAGCCCGAGGTGTAGATGACGTAGGCCGCGCACCCGGGGTCGAGCTTCAGGCCGGGGTCGCTCGACGCCTCGGCCGCGAGCCGGTCGCGCTCCGCGTCGAGGCAGACGAGGCGCGCGGGACGGCCTGACGCTAGATTCCCGGCGAGGGACGACTCGGTGAGTATCACCTCCGCGCCGGAGTCTTCGAGCATGAAGGCGAGCCGCCCCGGGGGGTACTGCGGGTCGAGCGGGACGTAACAGCCCCCGGCCTTCAGGACCGCGAGGACGGAGACGACCATCCCGGCGGAGCGCTCCATGAGCAGCGCCACGCGCGACTCCGCGCCGACGCCGTGGCGGCGCAGGTAGTGCGCCAGTCTGTTGGCGCGCGCGTTGAGTTCTGAATAGGTAAGACTCGCGCCGTCGAAGGTGAGAGCCGGGGCGTCGGGCGTCAGGCGGACTTGCCGCTCGAAGAGTTCATGCAGGCAGAGGTGCTGCGGGTACTCCAGCCCGTCGCCGGCCGCGTCGAGCAGGCGGCGGCGCTCGTCCGCGTCGAGCAGCGGCAGCTCCGAAACGCGTGCTTCGGGGTCGGCGGCGGCGGCGCGCAGCAGCGTCTCGAAGTGGGCGGCGAGCCGCCCGACCGTCTCGGCGTCGAAGAGGTCTGCGGCGTACTCGACGGACGCCCTCAGCCCCTCTTCCGCCTCGGCCACCGAGAGCGTCAGGTCGAACTTCGCCGTCTTCACCTCGTGCTCGAACCGCTCGAAGGTGAGCCCCGGCGACTGAAACTCCTCGCGCGGCGCGTTCTGCATGACGAACACCACCTGGAAGAGCGGCGTGTGCCCCGTGCTGCGCCCGGGCTGCAACTCCTCGACGAGTTTTTCAAACGGCACGTCCTGGTGCGCGAAAGCCCCCAGCGTCGTCTCGCGCACACGCCGCAGCAGCCCGGCGAATGTCGGGTTGTCATCCATCCGCGCGCGCAGCGCCAGCGTGTTGACGAAGAAGCCGATCAGCCCCTCCGTCTCCAGTCGGCCGCGCCCCGCCACGGGCGAGCCGACGACGACGTCCGACTGCCCCGTGTAGCGCGAGAGCAGCACCTGGAAGGCCGCGAGCAGCGTCATGAACAGCGTCGCGCCCTCGCGCCGGCCGAGCCGCTTCAGCTCTTCACGCAGCGCCACGTCCAACACGAACTTGTGCGCGGCCCCCTTCTGCGACTGCACGGCGGGGCGCGGCCTGTCCGTCGGAAGCTCCAACACGGGCGGCGCTCCCGCGAGCTGCCCGCGCCAGTAAGAGAGCTGTTCTTCGAGCACCTCGCCCTGTAGCCACCCGCGCTGCCACGCGGCGTAGTCGGCGTACTGAATCGGCAGCTCTTCGAGCGGCGACTCCTCGCCGCGCGAGTAAGCTTCGTAGAGCGTGAACAGCTCGCGCACGAGCACGCCCGCGGACCAGCCGTCGCTGACGATGTGGTGCGTCGTGAAGAGGACGACGTGCTGCGATGCGTCGAGCCGCAGCAGCGCGCAGCGGAAGAGAGGCCCGCGCGCTAGGTCGAAGGGCCTCTGCGCCTCCGCGTCGGACAAGCGCCTGGCCTCGGCCTCCGGCTCCTGCGAGCCGCCGAGGTCTACCAGCTCCAAACGGACGGGCGCGGCCGGCGCGACGACCTGGGCGGGCGACTCGCCCTCGACGGCGAAGGTCGTGCGCAGCGACTCGTGGCGTCTGACTATCTCCGTCAGCGTCCGCTCAAGCACGTCAACGCGGAGGCGGCCCGTCAGGCGCACGGCGGCGTGGAGGTTGTAGGCCGCGCCGCCCGGCGCGAACTCGTTCAGGAACCAGAGCCGCTGCTGCGCGAATGAGAGCGGGGCCGCCCCGCCCCGCGCCCTGCGCGCGATGGGGGCGACGCCCTCGGCCCGCGCCCCCCCCTCGCGCATGCTCTTGAGCAGGAGCATGCGCTTGGCGGGCGAGAGCTTTTTCAAACGTTCCGAAAGAGTCGTGGACATCTTCACTTCCTGACCTTGCGTGCGCGTCGGCGCGGCTCGGGCTTGCGGCCTCACTGCGGCTCGGCGTCGTTGACGGCGAGCATGTCCCGCGCCTCTTCGTCGCCGACGGCTTCGAGCCGCGCGAGCATCTCGCCGATCTTGTCGGCGTCGGAGGAGGCGAGGAAGGCTTCCTCGACGATCTCGGCCAGCCTCTTGACGGTTGGCGTGCGGAAGAGTTCGGGCAGGGCTATCTCCAGCCCGAAGTCGGCCCTCACGCGCGAGACGACCTGCATCGCCAGCAGCGAGTGGCCGCCCAGCTCGAAGAAGTTGTCGTGGATGCCGACGCGCTCGACGCCGAGCAGCTCCCCCCACATCTTCGCCAGGTCCTCTTCGAGCGGGTTCGACGGCGGCACGTAGCCGCCCCCAAGCTCGGGGCGCGTGTGGTCGGGCGCGGGCAGAGCCTTGCGGTCGAGCTTGCCGTTCGGAGTCATTGGCAGCCCGTCGAGGAAGACGAGGGCCGACGGCACCATGTACTCCGGCAGCCGCCCCTGTAGGAACTCCTGTAGCGCGGCGCGCTCCGTCTCGGGCTCGGCCACGAGGTACGCGACGATGCGCCTGTCGCCGGGCGCGTCCTCGCGCACGACCGCCACGCACTCGCGCACACCCGGATAGCCACCGACGACAGCCTCGACCTCGCCCAACTCGATGCGGAAGCCCCTGAGCTTCACCTGGTGGTCGGCTCTGCCGAGGTACTCCACCTCCCCGCCCGCCAGCCTCCTCACCACGTCACCCGTCTTGTAGAGACGCGCGCCAGCCTCGGAAGTGAACGGGTCGGGCACGAACCTCTCCGCCGTCAGAGCGGGGCGGTCCAGGTACCCACGCCCGACCTGCACACCCCCGATATAAAGCTCGCCCGTCACGCCCACCGGCACCACCCCCATCCCCACGTCTAAGACATAAA
>DASVSK010000569.1:0-2357 GCA_036388135.1 Pyrinomonadaceae bacterium
CTCGTCGGCTTCGTCTACCTCCAGACGACCGCCGACGGCCACCCTGCGCGCCTCGACATCCCCGCGTGGGTGCACGCGGCGGGGCTGGTCGAAGAGGTCGTGGACGCCGTCCGCGCCGAGTGCGTCGTCGGCAACGGCTACCCCTACGCCATCGAGACCGCCGACGAGGCCGCCGTGATGAGCGCGCGCGACCGCGAGCAGTTCCTCCGCGTCGTGCAGGACTTCGCCGCCCAGCACAGCCTCGACTTCCACATCTCCCGCAAGTCGCTCAGCAAGGGCCGCCGCCGTTGAGCGGGGCCGCGAAATCTGTCATCATCCGTCCGCGGCAGGCGTCAAAGGCTCCCCGACGTAAAATTTATGAAGGGACTCTCGGGCGACAGCGAAAGCACCCTCGACGGCCGCGGGGCACCTCGCGGCGAAGAGTCGCGCGCGTGCCCGGCGTGCGGCGCGAGGGCGCGGAGGGCCGGGGCGCGCTTCTGCGCGACGTGCGGGCGGGGGCTCGCCGGGGGCTATTTCCCGGCCGACTCCGTGCGCGCCTCGTACCGCTTCGAGCGTGGGCCCGCGCCGCCGGCGCAGCACGGGCCGGCCGCCGCGCGGCGCTGGCCGTCGCGGCGCGCGCCGGCGCGTGACGGGAGGGAGTTTATGCCACGCGTGAGGGAGAGCGGCGCGGCCGTGACGGCGTTCGCCTTCGTCACCTACGCGCTCGTGCCGTACCTCGGGATTCTCTTCTGCCCGGGCGCGGTGCTCTTCGGCGGCGTCGGGCTCCTGCGCGCGTGGCGCGACCCGGGCGGGGGGCGGGCGGCCATGCGCGCCTCGGCGCTCGGCATCGCCCTCGGCCTCCTCGTCTTCTGCGCGCAGCTCCTCCTCTGGTGGATTCTCTACAAGGTGCCCGAGTGGGCCAGGCAGCCCAATTTCTGATTTTAGATTTCTGATTTGCGACGCGAGGGTCGCCGCCGCAAATCAGAGATCGCGAGTCAGAAATCTAAAATTCAAATGACCAGGATAGCCAAGATCGTTAAGTCGAACTCGCACGTCGACTACGTCGCGCGCGTGATAGACGAGCTGGACGCGGACGCGCCGCCCTCGCCCGACGAGTACGGGTTCGCGCAGTTCGTGCGTCTGCCGGTCAACGAGGGCGAGGAGGTGGTCGGCGTCGTCTACGACACGCAGCTCGCAAACCCGGAGTACGGCACCTTCGGCCCCCGCCTCTCGTCGCACGCGGACTTGAAGGTCTTGAGCCCCGACTTCCTGCACGAGCAGGGCGTGCTGCTCGGCGTGCTGCTCCTCGGCTGGCGCGCGCGCGAGGCGGACGCGGCGGGCGGGTGGGCCGCGCACCACGGCGTGCCGCGCCGGGTCGTCCCCGTCGGGCAGGAGGTCTACTCGCTGAACGGCGCGGAGGTCTTCGGGTTCCACCGCGGCGCGGGGGGCGCGGTGCAGCTCCACTACTTCTCGCAGGCGCTCGCGCACGCGGGCGCGTTCGCCGTCCCGCTCGTCGAGTCGGTCATCGCGCAGCTTGAGCCGGCCTGCGAGCCGGCCGAGCGGCAGCGGCTCTGCGTCCTGAAAAAGTCGCTCGTCTGGCAACGAACGCTGGGCCAGTTGCGTCTTTAAAGAGCAAAGAAAGTTCTCGCCTCTCGAAAGGAAGTCCCAACAATGAAGTTCGTAAGCAAGTCCCTCTCGCTCCTCCTGCTCGCGGCGGCGCTCGCGCCCGGCGCGGCGCTCGCGCAGCGGCAGCGGCAGATGGGCGACTCGCCGAGGCCCGTCCCGCCGTCGGGGCAGCAGGCCGAGACGCGGGACGGGCAGGCCGCCCCGAAGGTGAGCGTCCCCGCGCCGCCCGCGCCGCCGAAGGTCGTGCCGGCGAAGTACATGGGCGGCTTCGCCAGCTACCGCAAGAAGCAGGAGGGCATGCTCACCTTCGACGACCGCAACCAGCGCCTCGTCTTCCGCGACAAGAACGAGAAGGAGGTCATCTCCATCTCCTACGAGGCCGTGATGGTCGCCTTCGCCGACCACGAGACGCGCCGCCTGATGGGGAACGGCACGCAGTCGGTCGTCCTCGGCGCGGGGGGCATCCTCGCCCTGCCCGGCCTGCTCTTCAAGAAGAAGTTCGAGTACCTGACCATCCAGTTCGAAGACCCCGAGACCTACCTCAAGGGGACGACGCAGTTCAAGCTCAAGAACAAGGAGATCATCGACTCGATGGCCTACGCCCTCGCGCAGAAGGCCGGCCTCGTCCAGCAGGGTGCCATCTACACGCGCCGCCGCGTCATCCAGCCCGCCTCCGACACCCAGACCCCGAACCCGTAAAGGCGCTCCGAAGTCGCGCGGCCCGCGAAAGCGCCGCGGGGGGGGGGGGGGGG
>DASVSK010000570.1:0-2152 GCA_036388135.1 Pyrinomonadaceae bacterium
GCCGCGCGCGGGCGACGCCTACGCCGCCGCGCTCGAATACGCGCGCGGGGCCGCCAACAACCCCGCGCAGCGCGACGCGACCCTCTTCGGCGCGGGCTCCTACTACGTCAGCGCGCTCCTCAAGGCGCAGCGACGCCCCGAGGCCGTCCGCGTCATACAGGAGCTGCGCGCGCGCGCCGTCGCGTTCCCCTCGGCGCGGCTCTACGGGCAGGCGACGGAGCTGCTCCTGCGCGAGGGCGAAGCGTTCGACGTGCCGCCCGAGCTGCCCGGCGTCGAGCCCGTCGCCTCGCCCGAGATCAGGGTGGCCGCCACGCTCGGGCAGGGCCCGGTCAAGCTCTCGGAGCTGCGCGGCAAGGTCGTGCTGCTCGACTTCTGGGCGACGTGGTGCACCTTCTGCGTGAGGACGATGCCGCGGCTCAACTCAATGCACCAGCGGTACAGGGAGCGCGGGCTCGTCATCCTCGGCCTCAACGAGTTCGAGGGGCAGATCGAGGGTCGCAGCGCGACGCGCGCCGAGGAGCTTGAGTACTTCCGCCAGTTCAAGAGCAAGATGAAGGTCGCCTACGACTTCGCCGTCGCCGCCGACGCCGAGAACGACCGCCTCTACGGCGTCGCCGCGCTCCCCACGGCCGTCCTCATCGACCGCCGCGGCCGCGTCCGCTTCATCACCGTCGGCGCGAGCGAGGAGGAGGCCGAACTACTCAAGAAGATGATCGTCAGACTGCTCGACGAGAAGGAGTGAGTGGTCAATGGTGAATGGTCAATGGTCAATGGTGAATAGTTTACCGTCGGCGGGCTCGCACAACTCCGGCCGAGCCGGGAAAAGCTGAACCACCACTTACCATTCACCATTCACCATTGACTATTCACCATTGACCATTCACCACTCGCCGTCTTTCTGTTGTACTCTTGCACCGCTATGGAAGGCTCGAACATCACCATTCTGATCGCGTTCCTCGCGGGGATTCTCTCGTTCCTGACGCCGTGCGTGCTGCCGCTCGTCCCCGGCTACATCTCGCTCATCTCGGGCGTGAGCGTCGACCACCTGAAGGGCGAGGCCGGGAGCCCGCGCGGGGGGGCATGGCGCGCCGTCGTCGTCAACTCGCTCGCCTTCAACGCGGGCGTGTCGCTCATCTTCATGCTGCTCGGCGCGACCGCCGGGTGGGTCGGCAACGTCCTCTTCTCGACGCCGTGGGTGAGGATCGTGGGCGGCATCGTCATCATCCTCTTCGGCCTCCAGATGATGGGCGTCCTCAAGATCGGCGCGCTCTACCGCGACACGCGCAAGTTCGCGGAGCAGAAGCCGGCCGGGCCGCTCGGCTCGGCGCTGCTCGGCGTCGCCTTCGCGGCCGGCTGGACGCCGTGCATCGGCCCCATCCTCGGCGGCATCATCGGCCTCGCGGCCACCAGCGGCGGGTGGAAGAGCGGGCTCGTCCTCTCGGCCTTCTACGCCGCGGGGCTCGCGCTGCCGTTCCTCGGCGTGGGGCTGCTGATGAACGCGTTCCTCGGCTTCTACTCGAAGTTCCGCCGCCACCTCCACAAGGTCGAAGTCGCCTCCGGCGTCCTGCTCATCGTCATCGGCCTGATGGTCGCCTCCAACAGCCTGACCTGGGTGTCCTCGGTCGCCTCGCGCTACCTGCCCAACGCCGAGAACGTCCTGAAGCAGGAAGAGCCCGGCGGCGCGGGCACGCCGACGGCCAACGGCCCGGCGCAGAACGCGCAGGGACCCGCGGGCGGAGCGCCGCCCGACGCCGAGCCCGCCCCCGACGTCGAGCTGACGACGACGGACGGCAAGCCCCTGAAGCTCTCGGAGCTGCGCGGCCAGGTCGTGCTCCTCAACTTCTGGGCGACGTGGTGCGTGCCCTGCCGCGCCGAAATCCCGAGCCTCAACGAGATGGAGCGCGACCTCTCCGGGCGCGGCTTCAAAGTCCTCGGCGTCTCGACCAGCGACTCGGCCGACCTCGTCCGCGAGTACCAGAAGGACGTCAGGCAGGACTACACGGTCGCCATCGCCGACGACGGCGTCGCCAACAAGTACTCGGTCGGCGTGCTCCCCACGACCTTCATCATCGACCGCGGCGGGCGCATCCGCCACAGGATCATCGGCGAGAAGTCCCGCGCCTACTTCGAGGCGCGCGTCAAGCCACTGCTC
>DASVSK010000571.1:0-4575 GCA_036388135.1 Pyrinomonadaceae bacterium
GGGCGCGAACCAGAGCGACGAGAGCCACTGGCGCACAGAGCCGCCCGCCGCGTCCTGCGTGACGCGGAAGGGCAGCACGCCCTCGGGCGCGAGGATGGGGTCGGCCGAGCGCGGCTGCGCGACGAGCGGGCTCCCGCAGAAGTCGCACTCGCCCGCGACCATCGGCGGCGTGAAGGTGACGGTCGCGCCGCAGGTCTGGCAGGCGACTTCGAGCGCGCCCTCGGCGAGCGTCCCCATCCGGTCGGCGTGCAGTTGGAGGTACTGCTCGTAGGAACGCTCCTCGACCGCGCCGGCCGGCGGCGCGATCCGCTCCTGCCGCCCGCAGTACGGACACGTCAGGCACCCGCCCTCCGGCGCGAACAGCAAGTCCGCCCCGCACCCGGGGCAGCGGAAGCGGTGAGCCTTCTCCTGCGTAATGGCCTGTTCCTGCATGGTATCAAGTAGACAGTAGACAGTAGTCAGTAGACAGTAGACAGTAGACAGTAGTCAGTAGTCAGTAGTCAGTAGAAGAACTTCCTTATTACAAATCGTCAGGGTTTCAGCGTCAACGACCGCAGCGCGGAGCGCTACTGTCTACTGACTACTGTCTACTGACTACTGTCTACTGTCTACTCAGCACCGATAGGTGCGGGTTGCCGCGTCGACGCCAGATGAAGCCGTCGAGGACGTAGTGCGTCGCCTGCGGCAGCGCGAGGAGCGGGACGAGGAAGACTTTGAGAGACTCCCACTCCCACGCCCCGCCGAAGAGCCACGCGCGCTCGTGCCAGACGCCGCGGTCCCACAGCAACTCCTCGGCGTAGGCCAGCAGCCACAGCGTCGCCAGGAAGACCGGCCAGCGCGCCAGACGCCCGTAGGCGACGCCCGCCTCGGCCGCGCGCCGACGCGCGTACCACCAGACGAGCGCCACGTAGGGGACGCCGTGAATCAGCACGTTCGTCACCGTGAAGGCGTAATCGGAGTCGAAGGCGACGATGCCCGCGTACCAGCAGACGGCCGTCGTCAGCACGACCAAATCCTTCCCCGGGTTGCCGCGCCCGCGGACGACCCACGCGTGCGCCGAACGCACCGCGTACGCGCCGAGCGCGGCGCAGTAGAGCACGAAAGCGGCGCGCTCGACCCACGCCGGGACCCCCGCGAAGTCGCCCGGCAGGAACCACCAGAAGCGTCGCGGCAGGTGCGCGTGCCAGTAGGCGAGCGGGTAGAGCGTCGCCATGTAGACGGCCGCCGCGTCGACCCACCAGCCCGCGCGGCCGCGCTCGCCGCCCCGCGCGCGGTAGAGCGCGACCCAGCCGTACTGCTGTCGCACGAAGTGGAAGACGGCCAGGTAGGCCAGCGCGCGCCAGAAGAGCGCCTCGCCTTCGGAGTAGAGCGCCACGCCCAGCGCGTACGCGACGGCCGGCGCGAGCACGTACAGCGCCGCCCGCCGCCTCAATTCCCCCGCGTCGAAGTAGACGCGGAACGCCGTCGCGTAGACGTGCGCCACGTCCACCAGCAGCACCGCCGGCACCCACGCCCAGTCCGGCGAGTCCGCTTCGAGCACGCCCGCGCGCGCCCCGACCCACAGCAGCGCCAGCGACGCGAGCGCGCTCCCGCCGAAGACGCACAGGTCCACGCTCGGCGAGAAGAGCCAGCGCGAATTTAGCGCCGAATCGGACGGGGCTTGAGCCGCGGCGAACGGCCGCGCCCCCGCGCCCGGAGCGGGGGCGGGGGGCGGGACGGCCTCGGTGTCGGTTAAGGGTTCGGCGGACATACGCGCGCGGCGGTCGCTGAGTTTATACTGTGGCCGCCCGGCCCGGAAGAAAATTTTTCCCGCGGCTCTTTATACTGACCCGTCGGCGGCGGATTGATGACCGAACACACGAACCAGGCCGAGACGGCGCTGCGCAGGCGCGCGTGGCGCGCGCTCGAACGGCAGCTCGCCTACCAGCGCGCGAAGGCGGCGAAGGCGCGCGGGCGCGAGCAGGAGTACGTCGAGGCGATGCGCGTGCGCTCGGCGCGCGTGCGCGAGAAGCTTGAGCGCGTGCGCCCCGTCGCGCCGGACGCGCGCGTGCTCGAAGTCGGGAGCGGCGCGCACGGGCTCGTCTTCTTCTTCGGGACGACGCGCGGCGTGGGCTGCGACCCGCTCGCCTGCGACTATGCCGCGCTCTTCCCCGCCTGGCAGCACCGCGCGCGGACGCTCGCCGCCGCGGGCGAGCGCCTGCCCTTCGCCGACGCCTCCTTCGACGTCGTGCTCTGCGACAACGTCGTCGACCACGCCGAAGGCCCGGCCGAAATAGTCCGCGAGCTGGCGCGCGTGCTCGCGCCCGGCGGGCTCCTCTACTTCACGGTCAACTTCCACCACGCGGTCTACTCGGCCGCGTCGCGCCTGCACGCGGCCTGGAACGCCGCCGGGCTCCCGCTTGAGATCGGCCCCTTCGCCGACCACACCGTCCACCTCACGCTCGACGGCGCGCGCTCGCTCTTCAAAGGGCTCCCGCTCCGCGTCCTCAGCGAGAGCGGCGACGCGGCCGAGGCCAAACTCGCCGCCCGCCGCCGCCCCCCCCGCCACGCAGGCGACCGCCTCAAACGTCTCTTCTTCAAAAACGCCCTCTACGAACTCATCGCCGAACGCGAGCCGTGAAGGATTGTAAGAATTGATTCATCGGTTCATCGGTTCATCGTTTAAATCCTTAAATGAACCGATGAACCGATGAACCGATGAATCAATCCCTGAGGCTTTCGGACTTGAGGCCGCGCGCGGCGAGGACTTCTTCGGCGGCGCGCAGGCCGTGGTCGAAGGCTTCTTCAAAGAGGGCGACGCCGGAGAGGTCCGTGTGCGCGAAGTGGACGCGGCCGAAGGGTGCCTGAGCCTTCACGCGCGCGCCGCCCCACTGGAAGCCGACGCGGGGGCGAATCATCGCGTGCCCCCAGCGCATGACGTCGAGGCGGCGCGTGAGCGCGCGTATGTCGCGGTGGGCGCGCTGCATGTCCGCGAGCGCCACGTCGGCCCAGCCGCGCCAGTCGGTCGAGAGCAGGCGCGCGCGCGCCTCGCGCGGGTCGGGGTCTGTCAGCGGGTAGTAGTAGGTGTAGACGGTCGGCCCGCGGTCGAGCCCGCGCTGGTGCGTGGCGCTGACGTAGCCGAGCGAGGGGCTCTCGTAGAGGACGTTGTCCCACGACTCGGGGAAGCCCGGGCCGCCGCGCGGCCGGTCGGAGAGGAAGAGGTTGGCGACCATCCACGCGCCGTACTCGAACTCCGCGACGTGCGGCGGGCACGCGCCCTCGCGGTAAGACTTCAGCAGGTACTTCGTCATGAACTGCGGCGCGGCGAAGACGACGCGGTCGGCGCGAAAGCCGACGGCCCCGCCCCCCTCGCCGCGGACGGCGACGACCTCGACGCCCCCGCCTCCGACACGGCTCCCGACGAAACCCGCCGCGCCTCCCTCCCCCGCCGGCCCGGCCGCGCGCACGTCCGCGACGGCGAGGCCGAGGCGGACGCGCGGGCGCGACTTCTCGTAAAGGTGCCGGACGAGGCGGCCGTTGCCCTCGGGCCAGGTGACGAGCGGCTGCGCCTCCGCGCCCGGCCCCTTCATGCGCGACGCGAAGTAGAAGAGCCCGGCCCACGCGCTCGCCTGCTCGACGGTCAGCCCGTAGTCGTCGCGGCACGCGTAGTCGACCAGCCAGCGCAGGCGCTCTGACGTGAGGCCGCGCGCGCGCATCCAGTCGCCCATCGAGAGGCGGTCGAGCGCCGCCGCCTCCGCGTCGTCCGAGCAGCGCGCGACGGGGATGTCGAACGCGCGCCGCCCCTCGGCGTCGCGCCACGCGGCCCACGCGTCGACCTCGGCGTTAAAGAGCCGGAGCTGTCGCGCGTCCTCTTCCGAAGCGCCCGCGTGCAGGTAGAGCCCCTCGTACCAGCGCCCTCGGTAGAAGACGCGCTCCTCGGGGTCGCGGCAGAGGAACTGCTCGGCGACGACCGGCTCGCCTTCGGCGTCCGCGCCTTCGAGCACGCCCAGCTCGTCAAGCAGCGCGACGAGCGCGCGGTTCTCCTTCGGCGGCGCGGGCAGGTAGTGCGCGCCCCAGGGGTAAGGGACGACGCCGTGCGCCCGGCCCGAGCGCGCCGTCCCGCCCGGCTCGGGCTCCAGTTCGAGCAGCACGAAGTCCTCGAAGCCCGCGCGCAGGAACCTCCACGCCGCCGCCAGCCCCGCCACGCCGCCCCCGACGATGACGACGCCGGCGCGCTCCCAGACTTCCGGCTCCGGCCTCACCCCGTCGCGTATCAGGTGGCCCAGCCGGTCGGACGCGCCGACGATTTCGCCCTCCGGCAGCGCCGGCTCACGCGCGCCGCGCGTCCCGCACGCCGCCGCCGCGAAGGGCGCGCCGAGGAAGGCCGCCAGCAACTCCCTTCTGGTGAGTCCGCGTCCCGTCATCGAAGTGGCCTGCTCATCACTCGTAGCGCCGCCACTCGGCCTCGTAGTAGCGGACGAGCGACTGGTTGTCGAGCCGGTTGACCTCGACCGGCACCGGCCCGAGGTCGGCCGAGAGCATGAACATGGCGGGCAGCGCGTCGTCGTCTAAGAACTTAAGCTCGACCCGGGGCGC
>DASVSK010000572.1:0-2080 GCA_036388135.1 Pyrinomonadaceae bacterium
GTTCAACCGCCCGACCAGCTCTTCCAGCACGGGCGCGAAGAGCGTCCCCGTCAGAATGGTGCCGTGCAGCCGCGCGGCGTCACGCGGCCGCGCCTTCTCGGCGCGGCGCAGGAGGCGCGCGAAGTCCTCCCGGAACGAGCGCACCATGCCGACGCCGTCCTCGATCTGCGGGTAGTCGCCGTAGTGGCTGCGGCCCGGCACCGAGAGCCCCGCGCGCAGGTAGATTTCGTCGCCGAGGAAGGCGAAGTTGGTCCCGAGGCGCGCGCGCAGGGCCTTCTGCATCACCCCGACCTCGCCGATGACGCGGCGGCACCACCCGGGTGTGACCGGCGTCAGTCGCTCGTCCGTGTTGTAGCGCGTCAGCCCGAGCGGGACGACGGCGACGCTTCGGACGCGCGGGTACTCGGCGGCCAAATCTTCGACCGTCCTGCGCAGCACCTCGCCGTCGTTGATGTCGGGGCAGAGCACGACCTGCGCGTGAATCTCGATGCCGGCGTCCATCATCCGGCGCAGCTTGTCGGAGATGTCCGCCCGCGAGACGTCGACGCCGAGGAGGTGCGCGCGCACCTCTAGGTCTGTGGCGTGGACGGAGACGTACTGCGGGGTGAGGCGCTGCTCGACGACGCGCGCCATCTCGTCCTCGGTGATCGAGGTCAGCGTCGTGTAGTTGCCGTAGAGGAAGGAGAGGCGGACGTCCTCGTCGCGGAAGAAGAGCGCGGGGCGCGCGTCGGGCGGGTTGCCCTTGCAGAAGCAGAAGAGGCACTCGTTGGCGCACTGGCGCGGCGCGATGTTTTCGAACTGGAGGCCGAAGTCCTCGCCCTCGCCGCGCTCGACCTCCAGCTCCCACTCCTCGCCGCCGCGCTTGAGCACGTCGATCACGAGCTCGGTCTCGCCGCCGGTGTGGAAGCGGAAGTCGAGGTAGTCGCGCACCACGCGGCCGTTGACCTTGACGACGCGGTCGCCGGGCTCAAGCTCAAGCTCCGCGCCGAGGCCGCCCGGCTCGACCTCCGTGATGGTCACGCCGCGGCGGCGTATCTGCGTGACGGCTGGCGTGACTGCGAATTCGTACATCTCGGACGACCCCGTTCCGTCGGACTGCCTGACGCCGGCAACTTCCCGCGCCCCGGCCCGACCGGCGAGTATGGCGGAAGCCCCTCCACACTTCAACCGGCCGCGCGCGCTGCTCCCGGCGAAAGAAGGTAGATGAGCGCGCCCGCCGGCCGGTTCGCCGCCCCGCGCTGCGTCGGAATCGCGTCGGCGCGGCCTTACGCCGCGGCAAACTGACCGGGCGGCGCGTCAGAAAGAACGGCCACGCGCGAACCGTCCGTGGCCGCGCCCCGGTGAAGGTGCTTGCGGGACTCTCCGCCCCGCGCGCGAAGGCGGCGCGAAACCTTTCTGCTGTTAAACCTTGACGCGATTGGGCACGACTCTTAAATTACTTGTAGCCCTCCCGCGGGGTGCCCGCCCGAGGGGGCACGCGGGTTGCAAAGTTCAGGTCGGCGTCCGTACTCCCCCGCCCGGCTCCGTCCGGCGAGCGCCCCCCGGAAAGGTTTTCAATTCACACCGATGAGCACCACGCCTCAAGGGCTCGAACAGATGACAGCACACGCAGTTACCGCGGAGGACGCCCGCGCGCGCGCCACCGTCCTGCTCGCCGAAGACGACCGCTCGCTGCGGCGCTACCTGGAGGTCGTGCTCCGGCGCGCCGGCTACGAAGTCCTGACCGCGGCCGACGGGCTCGAAGCCATGAAGGCGCTGCTCTCAAACAACGTGGACGCCGTCGTCACCGACGCCTTGATGCCGCACCTCTCCGGCCACGAGCTCTGCCGCTTCGTCCGCAACCACCCGAAGCTCAAAAGCCTGCCCGTCCTGCTCCTGAGCGGCGAGGACGCGTCCGCACACCCCCCCGCCGCCGACGCGCGCGCGGACGTCTACCTCTCGAAGCCCGTCCCCGCCGAAGAACTCGCCGAAAGCCTCGCGCGCCTGCTCGCCTGAAGCGAGGACGGTCGGGCGTCGGGCAGTAAGAATCGACAACAGAGACGCGTAGGCCCGGCTAAACCGAATAGCCGGGCCTACGCGT
>DASVSK010000573.1:0-5008 GCA_036388135.1 Pyrinomonadaceae bacterium
TGTCGTCCGGCCCCGCCCCGCCAAAGCCTGTAACTACGCTTTATTTAAAAGACTTGCGGCAAAACCTCTTCCGGTTTACCGCATTGAGAAGAGACTCCGAATAGCCTTTGAGTTCCAATTTCGGCTGCTCATTAAACCCGCCGGGGGTTGACCCTGTCAAGATAAAAAAGGGGTTCGCCCCGCGGGGCGAACCCTTTTTTATCTCATGACTTAGCGGGCCGGGTGGTGCCCGCTAGTCCGTGTCGCCCTGGCCGGCGGCCTCGGCGCGCTCGGGGTGGCCGTTCTTCTGCTTCTCGTCCTTGAGCACGGCCTTGCGGGAGAGCTTGATCTTGTTGCCCTCCTTGCCGATGCACTTGACGAGAATCTGCTGCCCCTCCTTCAGCTCGTCGCGCACGTCGCGGACGCGGTGCTCGGCGATCTCCGAGATGTGGAGCAGGCCGTCGGTGCCGGGGAAGATTTCGACGAAAGCGCCGAAATCGACGATGCGCGAGACGGTGCCGAGGTACTGCTCGCCGATCTCGGCCTCGGCCGTCAGGCCGCGGATGCGGGCGATGGCCGCCTGCGCCGCGTCGCCGTCGGACGAGGCGATGAAGATGGTGCCGTCGTCCTCGACGTCGATCTTCGCGCCGGTCTCCTCGACGATTGAGCGGATGATCTTGCCGCCCGGCCCGATGACGTCGCGGATGCGGTCGGGGTTAATCTTGATGGTGATGATGCGCGGCGCGTAGGGGCTCAGCTCCTCGCGCGCCGCGGGCAGCGCCTGCTCCATGATGCCGAGGATGTGCATGCGCCCCTTCTTGGCCTGCTCCAGCGCCTCGGCCATGATCTGGGCGTTGATGCCGCCGATCTTGATGTCCATCTGGAGCGCGGTGATGCCTTCGCGCGTCCCCGCCACCTTGAAGTCCATGTCGCCGTAGTGGTCTTCCGCGCCCGCGATGTCGGAGAGGATGGCGTAGCGGTTCCCCTCCATCACCAGCCCCATCGCGACGCCCGCGACCGCCGACTTGATGGGGACGCCCGCGTCCATCATCGAGAGCGAGCCGCCGCAGACCGTCGCCATCGAGCTTGAGCCGTTCGACTCGGTGATGTCCGAGACGATGCGGAGCGAGTAGGGGAACTCCTCTTCGGTCGGCAGCACCGGCTCCAGCGCGCGGCGCGCCAGCGCCCCGTGGCCGATCTCGCGCCGGCTCGTCGAGCCGAAGCGGCCGACCTCGCCGACCGAGTAGTGCGGGAAGTTGTAGTGGAGCAGGAAGCGGCGCTTGATCTCGCCCGACTCGAGGTCGTCCATGAACTGCTCGTCCTGCTTGGTGCCGAGCGTCGAGGTGACGATGGCCTGCGTCTCGCCGCGCGTAAAGAGCGCCGAGCCGTGGACGCGCGGGAGCCAGCCGACCTCGCAGTCGATGGCCCGAATCTCGGAGAAGCGGCGGTTGTCGGGGCGGCGGCGCTTGCCGAGGATGTCCTCGCGGAAAATCTTCTCCTTGAGCTGGTCGAAGACCTTCTTCGCCATCTGGCGCTGCTCGGGCTGGTCTTCGGGGTAGGACTCGACGACCTCCTTCTTCAGCGCGTCGACGCCCGCGTAGGAGGCGATCTTGCCCTGCTCGGAGGTGTCGAGCGCCTGGCGCAGGCGCTCGGCGTAGTTGCGCTCGACCTCGCCGACCATCTCCTCGTTGAGGACGGGTGCCTCGACGGGGCGCTTCTGGATGTCGAGCGCCTTGTAAAGCTCCTTCTGCCAGCGGCACAGGCGGTTGATCTCCTTGTGCGCGAGCATGAGGGCCTCGACCATGATCTCCTCCGACACCTCCTTGGCCCCGGCCTCGACCATGACGATGGCCTCCTCGGTGCCGGCGACGACGAGGTTCAGGCGCGACTCGCGCACCTCGTCGTAGGTCGGGTTAATCACGTAGCGGCCGCCGACGAGCCCGACGCGCACGCCCGCGATGGGGTTCGGGAAGGGGATGTCGGAGAGGTAGAGGGCGAGCGACGCGCCCGTGATGGCGAGGACGTCCGGGTCGTTCTCGTCGTCGGCCGAGATGACCGAGGCGATGACCTGCGTCTCGTTGCGGTAGCCTTCCGTAAAGAGCGGGCGGCAGGGGCGGTCGATCATGCGGGCGGTCAGGATTTCCTTCTCGCCGGGGCGACCCTCGCGCCGGAAGTAGTTGCCGGGGATGCGCCCCGCCGCGTAGTTGTGCTCGCGGTACTCGACCGTGAGCGGGAAGAAGTCGATCCCCTCGCGGGGGCTGCCCGCGCCGATGGCCGCGACCAGAACCATCGTGTCGCCGTAGCGGACGATGACGGAGCCGTGCGCCTGCTTGGCGACGCGCCCCGTCTCGACCGACAGCTCGCGGTCGCCCAGTTTGATCTTCTCTCTCAGTAACTTCTTGTCTGCCATTTTATTCTCGTCTCCTTCGGGCCGGCCGCCCGTCTGGCCGGGGCGGCTCCTGGATTTGCGCGGCGTCTCATCCGCCGCGCGGCCCGGAAATGTTGGTCTCTCGCCGGAACAGTCGCCCCCGCTACGTGAGGCGGTGGCGCGCCCGGCGGCGTGAAAAGAGAAAGCGGCACCCTGCTCCAACCGTGAAGCCGGCACCGCCTTCCGCTCGTCTGCTAGAGGCCGCTCCCCGAAGTCCGCGCGCGAAAGTTTCCGCCGTCACGTTCGGCCACTCCCGCCCGCCTGTCACTGGACGTGGGGCTTTATTTAAGAGGGTCTTGTACTCGTACACTACACTGAATGCGAGCCCGCCGGGGCCGGCCTTGCCGTCCGCTACCGGTTAGCGGCGCAGGCCGAGCTTGCCGATGAGTTCGTGGTACCCCTCGATGTCTCTACGCTTGAGGTAGTCGAGCAGGCTCCTGCGCTGCGAGACCATCTTGAGCAGCCCGCGCCGCGAGTGGTTGTCCTTCTTGTGAGTCTTGAAATGCTCGGTCAGCTCGTTAATGCGCTGAGTGAGCAGTGCGACCTGCACCTGCGGCGAGCCTGTGTCGCCCTCGTGCGTCTGGTACGTGTTGATGATCGTTTCCTTGACCTCGGTTGCTAATGCCATGACTGTCGAGATGGCCCTCCCAATCCGCAGTAAGCCTGACGGTATCCCCAGGCAACCGCTAGAGTTAATTTACTTACCCGGGAGAATTTAACACGCAGCCCTTTTAAGTGTCCAGCGGGGTTCGCGCCGCCGGGGGGTGTATCAAAACGGGCTTGTCTGTTACCATGCGGCACGTTTTTCCAGGCTCAACACGACGGGGGAAAACTTCATGGACGCCAGCGAGGAGACGGTCGAGCAGAGGGCGCGCATCCTGGTCGTCGGCGGCGGCTTCGGCGGGCTGTTCACGGCGCTCGAACTCGCGGGGGCGGGCGAGGTGACGCTGGTCGCCAACGACGACCACTTCCTGCACACGCCGCTCCTCTACGAGTACCTGAGCGGCGAGGTCGAGGCGTGGCACATCGCGCCGCACTACCGCGAGCTTCTCGACGAGGACAAAGTGCGCTTCGTACAGGGCGCGGTGACCGACATCGACTTCGACCGCAAAGAGGTCTCGGTCGCGGGGCGCGTCCGCCGTCTCGGTTACGACTACCTCGCCCTGTCCGTCGGCGGCGTCACGAACTTCTGGGGCGTCGAGGGGGCCGAAGCCTACGCGCTCCCCTTCCGCAAAATCCGGCACGCCGACGACCTCCGGAAGAGGATGATCGACACGCTCGACCGCATCCCGCCCGACGCCGCGCCGCAGGACGCGCGCCGCGCCGCGACCTTCGTCGTCGTCGGCGGCGGGGCCTCGGGCGTCGAGCTTTCGACCAAGATGTCCGACCTCCTGCGCGACGCCTTCCGCCGACGGGGTCTGCACGGCGAGCCGCGCGTCGTCCTCGTCGAGATGGGGCGGCAGGTCGTGCCCGGCATGGACGCCGAGATTCGCGCGGCGGTCGAGAAGGTCCTCGCGGAGAAGCGCGTCGAGATATTTTCGGAGACGAGGGTCGTCGAGGTGCAGCGGCGCGGCGTGGTGCTGGAACACGCGGGCGAGCGCGAGACGATTGGAACCGCGGGCGTCGTCTGGACGGCGGGCGTGCGCGTCAACCCGCTCGTCGAGCGGCTCGACGTCGAGAAGACGAAGGGCGGGCTCGTCGTCGTCGAGCCTACCTTGCAGGCGCGCGGCCGCCCGGAGGTCTTCGTGCTCGGCGACGTCGCCTACTTCCCGGACGTCGTGCCGAGCCTCGCGGGCACGGCGCAGATCGCCTTCCAGCAGTCGAAGCTCGTCGCGCGCAACGTCCAGGAGCTGATCGACGGCGGCGTCCCCGCGGCCGGACACTTCGAGGAGCTGGGCGAGGCCGTCAGCCTCGGCACGGACGAGGCGGCGGTCTTGACGGCCGGCCGCGTCGTCGGCGGCCAGATCGCGCGCCAGGCGCGCTTCGCGCTCTACACGTCGCGCCTGCCGACCTGGCACCACCGCCTCCGCGTCGGCGCGGCCTGGTTCTTCGGCGGCAAGTCGCCGCGCCCGCTCGGGCTTTAAGAAGACGTACCCAAGGGGGTAAGGGTGAGCGGTCAGGAGGTCAAAGCGGGAGGGTTCGTCGGGGTCATCTCCGACACGCACGGGCTCGTCAGGCCGGAGGCGTTGGAGGCGCTGAAGGGCTCGGAGTTGATTATTCACGCGGGCGACATCGGCGGCCCCGAGGTGATTGAGGCGCTGCGGCGCGTCGCGCCGGTCGCGGCGGTGCGCGGCAACAACGACCGCGGCGGGTGGGCCGAAGCCTTCCCGGAGTACGAGGTGGTCGAGTTCGGCGCGGCCTCCGTCTACGTCCTGCACGACCTGAAGGAGCTGAACCTGAGCCCCGAGGCGGCCGGCTTCCGCGTCGTCGTCAGCGGCCACTCGCACAGGCCGCTCGCCGAGGAGCGCCGCGGCGTCCTCTACCTCAACCCCGGCAGCGCAGGCCCGCGCCGCTTCAAGCTCCCCGTCACCGTCGCGCGCCTTAAACTGAACGGCGGCGACGCGGACGCCGAGATAATCAGCCTCCGCGTGTAGGCTAAAG
>DASVSK010000574.1:0-2002 GCA_036388135.1 Pyrinomonadaceae bacterium
CCTTGTCTTCGCACCCGAGACGGCCCCGAAGGCGGAGGCCGCCCCGAAGGTTGAAGCCGCCGCGCCCCGCCGCGCCGAGCCCGCCGCCGAGGAAAACTTCGCGCCGCCCGCCGCCGAGGCGAAGGCCGCGCCGTCCCCTAAATTTGAAGCCGCGCCGGCCGCGCCGTCTTCGAGGGTCGAAGAGGCCGCGCCGGAATCGCCCGAGGAGGCGTCGGCCGAGGCCGAGCCGCTCCCCGCGGAGTCGCTCGAATGGGCGCGCCTGTTGACGTCGAGGCCGTCGCTCGGCACCGCCGACGTGCGCGGCGCACGCGTCGAGGTGCGCGCGGCGCTCGGCCTCTGGTTGAAGGAGTGGCGTCTGCTGGGGCTGCCGCAGAAGTTCGACGCGCTGCCCGACGCGTGCCTGACGACGCGCGTGTGGAAGGCCGAGGCCGAGGTGCGCAAGAGCTTCGGCCGCGCGGCCGCGGCGCTTGAGTCGGAGGCCGCGGGGAAGGCCACGCTCGAAGAGGCGCTCGCGCTCGTCGCCGAAGCCTTCCGCAACTCGGCCGAGACGCTCGCGCTGCGCACGCGCACGCTCGAAGACCTGTGCGGCTTCGTCGAGACGGTCGCGGCGCGCGAGCGCGTCCGCGCCTACCTGGCGGCGGCCGAGCCGACGGGCATCGACGAGCTGGAGACCGCGCGCCGCGAGCTGCTCGGGCTCGCGCACGACTCGAACAACTTCCTCGACGCCGAGCGCCGGGAGCGCTTCGAGCGCCTGTGGCGCGAGTGGCGCGCGCGCTACGGCGAGCATTACGCCGCGCTGCATGATAAAACTGTCGGCCAGACGGGCGCGCGCGCGGCGCTACAGGATTTGAGGCGCGCCGACCGCTGGCGCGAGTTCGAGTCGCTGGCGCGGCTCCCCGTGGTCAGCACGCAGGTCTGGCGTCAGGCCGAAGGGCTGCTGCGGGTCTCCGAAGGGACGCGCTGCCAACTGGACGTGCGCCGCCTGCTCGCGGGTCAGCCCGCGTGCGCGTGCCAGTTCCGTCTGTCGCGCGCGGCCGAGACGTCGGAGCTGCCGCAGGAGCTTGAGGCGCTGATGGAGCGCGGCCTGTCGGTCTACCGCCGGACGCTTTTGATGCTCGGCACGACGCTCGCCATCTCGCTCGACGCGCTGGCGCGGCGCGAGCCCGAGGGCGAGCCGGCGCGGCGAGCGCGCAACCTCTCGGCCGGATTCGCGCAGGGTCGACTGCCGGAGCGTCTAACGCCGCAGGACGTGCGGCTGATCGAGCGCGCGCTCAGGCGGATGCCCGCGGCGCCGCCGGTCAAGGTCCTCGCGCCCAACGGCGACACGGGGCTGCTCACGCGCGACGAGCTGCGCGCGCGCTTCGAGCAGTGGCTCGACGAGCTGCCCGAACAGCCCGTGCTCATCGAAGTCGTCTCGAAGGCCGAGATCAACGCACCGTAAAGTGAAGGCAAAAGGCAAAAGTCAAAACCGAGGCCCGGCCATCAGGCGGGGCGTCAGTCAGAGCGGAAGGGGAGAGGGGGGCGCGGGCGCTTCCGTCTCCCCTTCGTCGCGTAAGGCGGCTCCCGCCTCCCCTTCGTCACGTGCGGCGTCGGCCGCGCCGCGCCGCGCCGCGAAGTCCCGGGAGCGCGGCGGCTCGAAGTCCCGGGGAGGTTCGACGCGCGGCGTCGTCATCGTCGGCGCGGGGCGTCTGGGGACGGCGCTGGCGCGCGCGCTCGACGCGTGCGGCTACGAGGTGCGCGCGCTCGTCTCGCGCACGGCGGCGCACGCCCGACGCGCGGCGGCGCGCGCCGCCGTAGGTGCCGTCGCGCTAGGGGTAGAACAGTTGGAGGCGCTGCCCGCGGCCGGGCTCCTTTTCATCACGACGCCGGACGACCGTATCGCGGAGACGGCGGCGAGGCTCGCGGCGCTGCCCGGCCTGCGCGCCCTCGACCTCGGCTTGCCGGAGCCGGCGTTGTTCCCGTGGCTGCCGGTAACCTCCTGCGGCGTTGCGGACGCGGAAGC
>DASVSK010000575.1:0-1649 GCA_036388135.1 Pyrinomonadaceae bacterium
CGGCGGGCGGCTCCGCGACCTCTTCGGCGGGCGTGGGCGCGGGCTCCGGCGTCTTCTGCTCTTCGTCGGTCTTCCGCGCCGCGACGACGGGCATCGCGAGGCTGAAGTTTACGTCGTTGGGAGCGCCGGAGCGGACTTCGACCCTCTGGCGCTGGATGCGGTAGCCGGGGCGGCTGGCGATGAGGCTGTACTTCCCGCGCGGGAGCCGCTTCATGAGCCTGCCCTCGGCGTCGGTCTTGCCGAGGCTCTGGGTGGGCGCGGAGTTGCCGACGCCGAGGAATATCTCCGCCTCGGGGATGTCGGTCTTGATGTTGACCTCGTAGGAGGGCGCGGGCGGCCTCGGCGGCCTGACCGTGGGCTGCTTGCGCCCGGTCGGCGCGACCGGCTTGCTGTCGACCTCCACGCTTGGCTTCTTCTCTTCGACCTCGCCGGCGATGTTCGGCTTGGCGGGCGGGGTCTGCCGCGTGACGGCGGCCGCGGGCTTGAAGGCGGGCGGCCCGGCGGCTGCCCGCGCGGCGGCGGATGCGACGAGCGCGAGCGCGACGCAGGCGAGTGCCGCCGCGACTCTTGCGCTCGGGCGGGCCGGCTGTTCGGGGTTTACCCTTTTCATAAAAACGACACCGGGCGACGCTTTGAAGACCTCCGCCGCGTGGCGCGGCCGCCGCCCGCTCCTTTATCAATTTTACCGCAATCAGTTCTACCGGTTTTACCGCAATCAGTTCGCGGCGCGCACTTTGGCCGCGGCCTTGCCGATCATGTCGCGCGCGCGCCCGCGGTCGACGAGAGCGCCCGCCGGGTCGAGCGCGAGGGCGCGCTCAAGAGACTCGACGGCCGCCGCGTACTCGCGCTGCGCGTAGGCGAGCTCGCCGTACTTGTAGTGCGCGACCGCCGACTTCGGGTCTAGTTCCAGAGCGGGGCGGTAGGCCGGGGCCGCGCTGAGCGGCTGTCCGAGCCCGAAGTAGGCGTCGCCGATGCCGACGAAGACCTCCGCCGAAGGGCTCGTCTTCGAGACCTCCAGCAGCTCCTTGAGCGCCTGCGACCAGCGCCGCTCTTTGAGGAGGATGCGCGCTGCGACCTGTCTCGTGGCGGTCGAAGTATAGCCCAGGACGCGCGCGCGTTCGTAGTAACGCAAAGCGTCCCGGTTCTTGTTCTGGCGGGCGAGCACGTCGCCCCAGCCCTTGTAAGCTATCGCGAGCTGCGGGCTCAGCGCCGCGGCCTGCTGGAAGGCGCGCGCGGCCTCGGCCGGCTGGTTGTTGCCGAGGTAGGCGTTGCCGAGGCCGTAGTAGGCGAGCGCCGACGAAGGCAGCTTGAGCGCCGCGGTGTTGAAGTCGACGATGGCGCGCGCGTAGTCGCGGCGCAGGAAGGCGAGCTGCCCGCGTGCGTAGAGCGCCTGCGCCTCGGTCTGCGGGTCGAGCGGGTTGGCGGCGAAGGCGGCGGCCGTCTCGGCCTGCGCCAACTGCCACTCGGCGACCGTCACCGTGTCGGTATGCTTCGGGTCGAGGAAGCGCCGGAAGACGTCCGCGGCGGTCGTCGCGGAGGCGACGGCCGAGCCCACCGGCGACGCCGTCGGGCCGGACAGGTTGAAGACGAAGGTGGTGCTGCCGGGGCGCACGTCAATTTGTCGGCGTTGGATGCTTGAGCCGGGGCGG
>DASVSK010000576.1:0-4416 GCA_036388135.1 Pyrinomonadaceae bacterium
CGAGGGTCGCGCGGCTCGCCGCCAGCTCGTCGACGCGCGCGGAGACGAACTCGCGCACCTTCGACTCGAAGCCGCGCTCGGTGACGACGCCGCGGAAGCGGTTCTCGACGAAGCCGAGCGCCTGCTCGAACGTCTGGGCGGCGACCGAGTCGGAGAGCCTCTGCGAGAGTATCTCGTCGACGCGGCGGTCGACGAAGCGCGCGACGGCCTCGGCCGTCTCCTCGCTCTTGAGCGCCCCGGCGACGTGCTCGGCGATGCGGAGCTGGAGCGCGCCGAGCGCGTCGAGCACGGGCGCGCGCGCCGACTTCGGGAGCGCGTCGAGGAAGGTCGTGTAGTTCTTCTCCAGCAGCTCGTCGGTGAACGCGCCGACGAACGACTCGACCTTGCGGCGGAAGAAGCCGGTCTCGAAGAGCGCGTGGACGACCGTCTCCTGCGAGACCAGCTCGTTGCCGACGGCGTGGCCGATGGTCTGCGCCAGCCGCTCGCGGTGGCGCGGAATCATGCCCTGCGGCCAGACGGTGAGGCCGAAGATTTTGACCGGGCTGTGCGGGCGGAAGAGCATCCGCACGGCGAGCCACGCCGCGCCGTAGCCGTGGAAGGTCGCGACGAAGACGATCAGGAACAGCTCGAACCACTTGCTGTGGACGACGGCGTTGACCCAGTCGATGGCGGGCACCCTCCGGCGCGCGGCGGATTTTCGGGGGAACGCCTCCGATGCTAAACGCACGGCGCGCGGGGCGTCAAACGGAAAGGCAAAAGTCAAAAGTCAAAAGTCAAAAGTGAAGAGGGGGCGGGAACTTAAATAAACGTTCCACGCGCGACAGCGCGCCCTGACTTTTGACTTTTGACTTTTGCCTTCCGCGGAGCGGCTCGACTTTTGCTTTTTCACTTTTGCCTTCCGCGAGCAGGTCGGCGAGCGCGCTCTCAAGGTTCGTGTAGAGGAACTTGAAGTTCGCTTCGACGAGGCGGTCGGGCAGGCAGCGGCGTCCTTCGAGCGCGAGGGCGGGCTCCGTCCTCAGCAGGAACGCGCCGAGGCGGACGAGCCACGCCGGGACGCGCGGGCTCCACGGCCGTCTCAGCGCGCAGCGCAGCTCGCACATGAACTCGGCGTTGGTGACCGGGCACGGCCCCGTCGCGTTGTAGACGCCCGCGGCCTCGGGGCGCTCGACGCACCAGAGGACGAGGCGGCAGAAGTCGCGCACGTGGAGCCAGCTTATGTACTGGTGGCCCCCGCCGACGGTGCCGCCGAGGTAGAGCCGCGCGAGCCGCGCGAGCGTGGGGAGAGCGCCGCCGTCGCGCCCGAGCACGAAGCCGATGCGCAGCAGCGCCTTCCTCGTCCGGGGAAGCTCCAGCGAGTCGAACGCGCGCTCCCAGCGCAGGCAGACCTCGGCGGGGAAGCCGCGCCCGGCCGGCGCGCCATCGTCGCAGACGCGGCGTCCCGCGTCGCCGTAGACGGCGAGCGACGCGGCCTGCACCACGACGGCGGGCGGCTCCGCGCACTCTCTGACGGCGCGCCCCACGGCCTCGACCGAGCGGACGCGCGACTCGACTATCTCGCGCCGGTGCTCCGGCGTGTGGCGGCAGTCGACGCTGCGCCCCGCGAGGTTGACGACCGCCGCCGCGCCTTCCAACTCGCGCGCCCACGCGCCGACGCTCCGCCCGTCCCACTCGACCTGCCGCGCGCCCGAGCCCTTCCGCCCCGGCCTGCGCGTGAGCACGACCGGCTCGTAACCGGCGCGCGCGAACTCCTCGGCCAGAGCGCGCCCCAGAAACCCGCTCCCACCCGCCAACACCACGCGACCCTTCGACACACGCGTCTCGGACATGAGCTTGAACCTCCTCGCGGCGCGCTGACTTCGCGCCTTCTACTGGTCAGTTCATCAAGCCTCATGCCGGAGGCGCGGGCCGCCTTTATGCTCTGATTTTTGAGTCGGGACGTCCGCCCGGCTTGCAAAAGGCGAGCGGGAGGCGCGGGCTTAGCAGTTTGCGAACGAGCTTTGAGCGTGCGGGAGCGCGGCGACGTTTAAATCGCGGCGGTCGGCTTCTCGACGGGGTAGCCGGCGGAGAGCCACGCGCCGGTGCCGCCCTCTACGTTGTAGAGGCGTCGGAAGCCGAGCGGCCGGAGCATGCTGGCGGCGGCGCTCGAACGGTAGCCGCCCGCGCAGATGACCGCGAGCGGGCGCGCGGGGTCGAGCCGCGACGCCTCCTCGCGCAGGCGCGGCGAGAGCGGGGTGCTGGCCGCGCGCGGCGCGTGGCCGGCGGCGAACTCCGCCGTGCGGCGCACGTCGAGCACTTGCAGGTCTTCCACGTCTTCGAGCATGCGTCGCAGCTCGGCGACCGACACCTGCTCGACCTCCGACACCTCGAAGCCGGCCTCGCGCCAAGCCGCCATGCCGCCGCGCATGTGGCCGCGCACCGAGTCGTGGCCGACGCGCGCGAGCCTCGTCACGGCCTCGTCCACCTGCGCCTCGTCCGCGGCGACGAGGATGACGGGCGCGCCTAAGGGAATCAGCGCCCCGGCCCAGCTCGCGAACTGTCCGCCCAGCCCGATGTTGAGCGCGCCGGGGACGTGGCCCGCGCCGAACTCGGCCGCCCCGCGCACGTCGAGGACGACGTAGCCGAGGTTGGCGTAGGCCGCGACCTGCTGCGGGATGAGCGCCGCGGGGCGTCGCATCCCGGCGAGCGGCGGCGCGCCCACGCGGTTGATCTCGGCGTCGGCGGGGAAGTAGGCGGGCGCTTCCGGCAGGTCGGTCGTCATCAGGCGGACGAACTCGTCGCGCGACATCGGCGCGAGCGCGTGGTTGGAGCGGCGCTGCTGGCCGATGGTCGACGAGGTCTCCTTCGAGATGTTGCGGCCGCACATCGAGCCCGCACCGTGCGCCGGCCAGACCTCGACCGCGTCGCCGAGCCTGAGCAGCTTGCCGTGCAGGCTCTCGTACAGCATCCCGGCCATCTCCTGCGGCGTGTGGCCGCGCCCGCCCGCGAGGTCGGGGCGGCCGACGTCGCCGACGAAGAGCGTGTCGCCTGTGAGAACCTTCTGCGGCTCGGGCGAGACTTCGGTGTCGACGACGACGAGCGAGACGCTCTCGGGCGTGTGCCCCGGCGTCTCCAGCACGCGGAGGATGACCTTCCCGACGCGCAGCTCGTCGCCGTCCCCGACCGCGCGGTGCGGGAAACGCGCGCCGGCGCGCTCGCCGAAGACGATCTCGGCCCCGGTGCGCGCCGCAAGCTCCGTGTGCCCGCTCACGAAGTCGGCGTGCAGGTGCGTCTCGACGACGTACTTGATCTTCAACCCTTCGGCCTCGGCCTCCGCGACGTACTGCTCGACGTCGCGCTGCGGGTCGACCACCGCGGCCTCGCCCTCCGAGCCGACGAGGTAAGAGGCGTGCGCCAGGCAGCCCAGGTAGAACTGTTTAAAGTACATCGGTAAACTCCCGTCGGACTTGCCACGCGAACGGAGGATGGAGGGGCGGCGGACGGCAAAACTTTCCGCGTCGGGATTTTAGTCGGCCGCGCCGCGCGGGGCAATCGAAGCGGCGTGCCCGGCGTTCGCGTCTGGGTTACAATGGCGGCCGTCGTAACCCCAAAGCTTACAGGACTCGGAGGGATGAGGATGTTCAAGGCGTGTACCCGCCTGCGCCCGGCGCTGCTGGCGCTGGCGCTCTCATTGTCGGCCGCCGCCTCGGGGAGCGCGCAGGACACTCCCGCGCCGGAGTGGATCGAAGTCGGCAGGGCCGAAGCGCGGGCGGCCGCGCGACAGGAGGCGCGGGAGGCGACGCCGCAGGAGGTCGCGCAGACGGGCGGCGCGCGGCAACAGCCGACGCCGGACCCTTCGCCGCAGCCGACGCCGCGCACGCCGCTGACCGGCGAACAGAAGGTCAAGCGCGCGCTGCGCGGTGCCTTCCTCAACCCCGCGTCGTACGCCATCACGGCCTTCAACGCGGGCGTCAGGCAGATAGGCGAAGACCGGCTCCCGCACAAGGACACGGAGGACGAGCTGGCCGACTGGGGCTCGACCGCCGCGCGCGTCTTCGCCACCCGCACGACGTACGGCTTCTTCGGCAACGGCGTCTACCCTGCGCTCTTCAAGCAGGACCCGCGCTACGAACGCGCGCCGAACAAGGGCGTCGGCCGCCGCGCGGCGCACGCCGTCAGCCGCCTCTTCGTGACGCGCGGCGACAACGGGAAGCTTCAGCCCAACTTCTCGCGCTTCGCCGGCGCGGCGACGTCGAGCGCAATGGCTAACATCTGGGAGCGCAGCACGCCCGGCCACGACCGCATCGGCCCCGACGCCACGCTCAAGCGCTTCGGCAGGTCATTCCTCTCCGGCGCCATCGGCAACCTCTTCCGCGAGTTCGCCTCCGACATCTTCAGACGCTGAGTCGGAGGCTGGAGGTCAGTAGAAAGCGACTCGCC
>DASVSK010000577.1:0-3526 GCA_036388135.1 Pyrinomonadaceae bacterium
CGGGAGCCGGCGCGGAGTTCGTATGGGGTTGACGGTCGAAAGGATGCTCGCGGGACACTGGGAGGACGTGCGCGCCGTCTACGTGGAGGGCCTGGCGACGGGCGACGCGACGTTCGAGACGGAGGCCCCCGGCTGGCCGCAATGGGACGCTTCGCACTTGTCTTGCTGCCGCCTGGTGGCGCTCGCCGACGGCCGCGTCGCCGGGTGGGCCGCGCTCGGCCGCGTCTCGGCGCGCGAGGTCTACGCGGGGGTCGCGGAGGTGAGCGTCTACGTCGGCGGCGGCTTCAGGGGTCTCGGCGTCGGGCGCGCGCTTCTCGAAGCGCTCGTGCGCGAGTCGGAGGCCGCGGGGCTCTGGACTTTGCAGGCGAGTGTCTTCCCCGAGAACGCCGCGAGCGTGGCGCTGCACCGCTCGTGCGGCTTCCGCGAGGTGGGGCGGCGCGAGCGCGTCGGGCGTCTCGGCGGGCGCTGGCGCGACACGCTTCTGATGGAGCGCCGCAGCAGGGTCGTGGGGGTGGATTGAAGATGGCGAAAAAGGAAGTGCAGAAGGAGGCGCAGATGGAACTGCTCTTCAGGGCGTTGGCCGACCGCACGCGGCTGCGGCTCCTGAACCTGATGGCGGCGGGCGAGGTCTGCGTCTGCTTCTTCGTCGAAGTGCTGGGCGAGAGCCAGCCGAAGATTTCGCGCCACCTCGCATACCTGCGGCGCGCGGGCGTGGTCGCGGTGCGGCGCGACGGCAAGTGGATGCACTACCGCGTCGCCACGCCCGAAGACCCGCACGCCGCGCGCGTGTTCGCGGAGGTCATGGCCTGGCTCGGCGAGGAGCGCGGGATGCGGAAAGACCGCGCGCGCATGGAGAACATCTGCTGCGCGACGAGCCTGCCGGTCAGGCTACAGGGCGCGCCGCGCCCGGCGTCGCTTTCGACCTGACCCGAAGAAATTTGAAGACCGAAGGGTTCCGCACCCCTTAAGCCCTTTGCAGGCGCAGGACGGCGACTTCCGGGCGAGCGCCGATGCGGACGGGCACGCCGATGACGCCCGTCCCGCGCGAGACGTAGAGCTGCGTCCCCTCGCTCTCGTACACGCCGCGCAGGTACTTCAGGTGCTTCCAGAGGTAGGCCGCGGGCGAGCCGACGAAGGGCAGAGTAATCTGCCCGCCGTGCGTGTGCCCGCTCAGGATGAGTGAGACGCCGCGCGTCTCCGCCACGTCGAGCGCCATCGGCTCGTGCGAGAGCAGCACCGACGGGCGGCTCGTGTCGACGCCGCGCATCGTCTGCTCGAAGTCGGCCTTGCCCCAGCCCCAGTCGTCGACGCCCGCCAACTGCAACACGTCCGCCCCGCGCCGCAGCTCCGTGTTCTGGTTCGTCAGCACGTCGATGCCGCGCCGCCGGAGCGCCTGTCGCGTCAGAGGCCCGTCCGTGTTGTGGTCGTGGTTCCCCAGCACGGCCCACACGCCCTCCGGCGCGCTCAACTCACCCAGCGCCTCCGCGCAAGGCTCCACGTACTCCCGCAGCGAAGTCGTGTAATCGCCCGTCAGCGCGATCATGTCGGCGCGCGCCGCGTTCGCCAGCCCCACCACCCGCCGCACCTCTTCAATCGACACCAGACGCCCGTGATGCACGTCCGACACCTGCGCGATGCGAAACCCCTCGAACCTCTCCGGCAAATCCTTAATCGAGACGACCGTCTCCGTCACCTCATAATCCCAGGCCTCGAACAGGTTGCCGTAGGCCGTCACGCACCCCGCGCCGACGACGGCCGCCGCCCCCGCCGCCTTCAAAAACTCTCTCCGCGTCAGACCCAACTTCGTCACTCTCCCCTTCAACGCGCCCCGCCCCGACTCCCGCGCCGCCCCCGTCTCACTCCCGACGCTCCGGCCCGAGAATTAACAACGCCGCGCGTCAATCTACCACCCGCGCGCCGCAAAATATCAACGCGACCCGCAAAATCTTCGCCCCCCGCCACGGTTCGCGCGCAACGACTCACTCCCACGCGCGCACGCGTCTCGTCTCAAGCTCTGTTAATGCAATCGGGAGCCGTCCGGCCGGGAGTCGGCTTGACAAAAGGGTCTTGCGGGCTAGAATAGTGCTTCGCCTTCGCGGAGATGTGGCCGAGTGGCTGAAGGCGGCGGTTTGCTAAACCGTTATAGGTCAAAAGCCTATCGCAGGTTCGAATCCTGTCATCTCCGCCAGAAACCTTAAGTAGTCAGTAGACAGTAGTCAGTAGTCAGTAGGACTCAACCGTCTTCTACTGATTACTGACTACTGTCTACTGACTACTTTTTATCTTATGACCGTCCGCGTCCGCTTCGCACCTTCGCCCACCGGCTACCTGCACATCGGAGCCGCGCGCACCGCGCTCTTCAACTGGCTCTACGCGCGAAAGAGCGGCGGCAAGTTCCTCCTCCGCGTCGAAGACACGGACGTCCAGCGCTCGACCGACGAGTCGACGCGCTCCATCCTCGAAGGGCTCGCCTGGCTCGGCATCGACGACTACGACGGGGAGATAGTCTTCCAGTCGCGCAACGCCGACAAACACCGCGAGGCCGCGCTCCGGCTCGTCCGCGAGGGCAAGGCTTACCGCGACTTCACGCCCAGGGGCGAGCGCTCCGACGCCAACGTCAAGCAGGAGATAGCCGAGCGCGCGCGCAACGCTTCGGCCGGCGAGGGCACAGACCACCGCGCCAACCCCCACAGGGATTTGCCGCCCGAAGAGTCGGAGCAGAGGGCCGCCGCGGGCGAGCCCTTCGCCGTCCGCCTCAAAGTCTCCCCCGGGGGTCAGACGCGCTTCGCCGACGCGGTCTACGGCGAGCAGACGCGCGACCACTCCGAGATCGAAGACCTCGTGCTGCTGCGCTCGGGCGACCTCACGCCGCTCTACAACCTCTCCGTCGTCGTCGACGACATCGAGATGGGCATCACCGACGTCATCCGCGGCCAGGACCACCTGACGAACACGCACAAGCAGATTCTCATCTACGACGCGCTCGGCGCAGGCATCCCGCGCTTCGCGCACCTGCCGCTCATCCTCGCGCCCGGCGGGAAGAAGTTGTCGAAAAGAATCCACGGCGAGATCGTCTCGCTGACGACCTACCGCGACAGGGGCTTTCTCCCCGCCGCGTTCCGCAACTTCCTCGCCCTGCTCGGCTGGGCGCCGTCTCAATTCGCCGCGGAGCTGACGCTGGGCGGCGACGAGATTCGCCCGAATCTATCTTTTGACGAACAGGCGGCCCGTGAGGGGAAGGAAATTTTCACGCTGGAAGAGATGGTAGACGTCTTCGACCTGGCGGACATCCATCGCAGCCCCGCCATCTTTAATTTCGACGCGAACAACCCTAAGCGCTGGACGGACGACAAGGCGCTCTGGATGAACGCCGAGTACATCCGCACGATGCCGCTCGAAGAGTTGCTGCCGATGCTCCGGGCCGAGTTGGAGTCGGCGGGGCTCTGGCGGCCGGAGTACGAGGCGGCCGAGCGCGACTGGTTCGGCCGCACGGTCGAGCTGATACGCGAGCGCTTCTATACCCTCA
>DASVSK010000578.1:0-3452 GCA_036388135.1 Pyrinomonadaceae bacterium
GCCGTGTACATCTCGCGCGCCTTGGCTAAGAAGTCCGCGGCGCTCGTGCCCGGCGCGGGTCTGTTCGCCTTGTCCTCCTCGACCTGCACGGCGTGGACGAACTCGGCGCGGTTGAAGTCGGCGCGCAGGTGGACGGGGAGCAGCGAGACGGTCTTGGCCTGCTCCCACTCGACCTGCGCCTTGCCGTAGGCGGGGAAGAGCTTGCGCGCCTCGTTGTCGTTGGCGGCGGCCGCCTCTGCCTGCCCGGTCTTCTCCAGCATCTTGGCGAAGAGGAAGAGCGCCGCGGCGTCGCGCGGGGTCTCCTTGACGACGGCGCGCAACTGCTCGGCGGCCTCCTGGTGCTTGCCCGAGAGCGAGAGCGCGTAGGCGTAGTTGAAGCGCACCATCGGGCCGTCGGGCGAGTCCGCCGCGGCGCTCTCGACGGCGCGGCCGAGGAAGTTCGTCGCCTGCTTGAGGAGCGCCTCGCGCTTGGCGGGGTTCTTCTCCTTGAGCGCGGCCTCGGTGGAGATGGCGCCCGTGTTGTTGTAGATGCTCGTGAGCGGGACCTCGTTGGCGAGCGGCAGGAGGACGTCGAGGGCGCTCTGCACCTCGCCCACGCGCTCGTAGGCGAGCGCGGCGTAGAAGGCGGCCTCGGCGTAGTGCGCGTCGCGGCGCTGGAGCAGGGTGAAGTGCTCGGCGGCCTTCTTGTAGTCGCCCTGCGAGTAGAAGAGCTGCCCCAGCTCGAAGGCGGCCTGCTTGTAGATGGAGCCGGGGTTGGCGCGCTCGTACTCGCGCATCGCGTTCTGGAGGAAGTTGGGCTTGTCGGCGTGGCCGTTGGGCAGCATGGCCCCCTTGACGTAAGCCTCGAAGGACTTCGGCGGCACCTTCGTCGCCTGCTCGACGATGAGGTTCTGCGAGAAGGGCAGCTTGTCGTCCTGCTCGTAGAGAATCTGGTAGGCGAGCTTGCCCTGCACGGTCTGGAGGTTGGTGAGCGCGTCGCCGAAGAAGAACTCGTGCGTGGCCCAGCGGCCGTCGGTCATCTGCTTGCCGGCGATGCGCCCCTCGTTGACGCGGACGACGCGGGCGGAGCCGCGCACCTCGGCTATCGTCTTCTCGTCGCGCGGCGTGACCTCGTAGCTCCCGAGCACGACCATCGACGCGCCGGCCTCCTTCGCCAGCTTGATGGCCGTGGCGCGCGAGGGGATGACGGTGAGCGGCAGCCGCAGGCGCTGGTAGGTCAGCTCGCGCGCGTCCGAGGAGACGACCCGCAGGCCGTGCGCGCCGAGCAGTTCCGAAAGCTGGTCGGCGAAACTCTCGCCGACCCAGTTGGCCTCCCGGTTGCCCGTGGTGTTCTCGAAGGGGAGGATGAGCACGACGTCGGTCACGGCCTGGGCCGAGGCGCGGGGCGACGGGAGCGCGGCGAAGGCCGTGAGGAGTGCGAAGAGCGCGGCGGCGAAACGTCTGACCATCGAAGTCACCTTTGCGAAAAAGCAGAGAGGCCGTCGGCGCTCCCTGGTAAACCCACGGCGTCGGCGGCCTCTCTTTTGATGCTCACCCGAAGGAGCGTCGCTCAAAAAAACGCCCGTGCTCAACCGTCGGGTCTCGCGTAGCTTGGCGTCCCGTACGGGACTCGAACCCGTGTTACCGCCGTGAAAGGGCGGTGTCCTAGGCCACTAGACGAACGGGACTTATAAATTTCACCGTAAATTGCGGCGACGCTTAAATTACCGTACCGTCTTGGGCCTGTCAAACCAGGCGAACGCGGACGGGCGCGGGAGGCCGACTCCGCGCCTGTGTTTGATGAGGGTCGCGCGGAGAAGGTACGCCGGAGAGCCGCGCGCGGGCGGCAAAAATGCCCCGGCCGCGCATCCTTCCCGCGCCCGAAAGGCATCGCAGTGGGAAAGCAAGACCGGGGCGACGCCCCCGTTCAAAGGGCGCGAAGCCGATTCACAAGACGCGCCCGAAGACTCACGCGCGGAGGCTCGAACCTCTTATGAAGAAAAAACTGCTGCTCGCACTGCTGACGGTTCTGCTGCTCAACGCGCCGCCCGCCGCCCGCGCCCAGTCCCCGAAGGAGGGGCCACCGTCGAGGAAGGGCGACGCCGCGACGGCGGGCGCGAGGGCCGAGCTTGAGCGCAAGGCGCTCGGCCTGCTCGAAGAGGCGCTGGCGGGGGCCGAAGGGTTGAAGCTGACGGAGAACCGCGTGCGTGCGCAGGTCACGGCCGCGCGGCTTCTCTGGCCGCGCGACGCGGGGGCGGCGCGCGCCGCCTTCAAGGCGGCGGCCGACGGCATCGCGGTGCTCAACGCGGGCGTCGACCCCGAAGACCAGCAGTTCCACAGCGCGGCGCAGACCGCCACGCAGCTCCGCGCCGAGATGATTCAAATCGCCTCACAGTTCGACGCGAAGCTGGCGCTGGAATTCCTGCGCGCGACGCGGCCCGCTTACGTCGAGGCGCTCGCGGCCGCCGGCTACGGCCGGCAGGAGGACGCGCTCGAGCTGAACCTGGCGAGCCGACTCGCGGCGCAGGAGCCGCGGCGCGCGCTGGAGATGGCCGAAGAGAGCCTGAGCCGCGGCGTGACGACGGGGCTGCTGAACGTGCTGAACGAGTTGAAGACGAAGGAGCCGGCCGCGGCCGCCAAGCTCGCGGGCGACATCGTCAGGAGGCTCCGCGCCGACGAGCTGCTCGGCAACTATGAGGCGAGCGGGGTCGCGCAACAACTCCTGCAACAGACCCGCCCGACGGAGAGCGCGACGGCCAACTCGACGGGGCCGTCGATAGCCCTCAACGCGGGCGCGGGCGGGGCGGCGCTGTTGGACGAGCCGACGCGCAGGGAGCTGGTCGAGAAGGTTCTGGCGGCGCTGGCGGGCGGCACGCCGAACCACCCCGGCGTTTACAACCTCTTTCAGGCGCTACAGACCTTGCTGCCCGAGGTCGAGCGGTACGCGCCCGGCCGCGCCGCGGCGCTGCGCCGCAGGGCGGACGATCTGGAGCGCGGCTTCAACCCGCAAGGTCATCTGCTGCGCCCCTTCGAGGGGCTGATGCGGACGGGGACGGTCGAGGCGCTGCTCGAAGCCGCGGCGAAGGCCCCGGCCGAGGTGCGCGACAACCTTTACATGCACGCGGCCTGGAAGTCCTTCAACGAGGGCAAAGACCTGGAGGGCGCGCGGCGAATACTGGAGAGCGTCTCCAACCCGCAACTGCGCGCGCAGACGCGCCGGGGCATGGAGCTACAGGCGCAGTTGAGCGCGACGCGGCAGGGGAGCTTTGCGGAGGCGCGGCAGCTCGCGGCGCGCCTAGCGTCGGTCGACGAAAAGTTGACGGCGCTCCTGCACATCGCCGCGCAGGCTTCGGGCGCGGGCGACGTGCAGACGGCGCGGCAGGTGCTTGAAGACGCGCGCGCTCTCGTCGAGGGGCAGACGCGCGGCCAGCAGCAGTTCGGCTATCGCTTACAGGTCGCGGAACTCTACGCGC
>DASVSK010000579.1:0-6190 GCA_036388135.1 Pyrinomonadaceae bacterium
CTCATCGCCCGCTGGGCCGAGACGCGGCAGGCGTCGGGCGTGGCCGCCGCCTTCATCCTCGTCAACTCGGCGGCGGGACTCGCCGGCCACATGGCGAGCGTGCGGAACGTGCCGGATTCGATCTACCTCTGGGGCGCGGCGGCCGTCGTCGGCGGGCTGGTCGGGACGGAGCTGGGCAGGCGCAGGCTCGCGACCGTCACGCTGCGCCGCCTCCTCTCGGCGGTGCTCGTCATCGCGGGGCTCAAGATGATGCTGGCGTGAGGACGTCGCGCCAGAAGTTTTAACGACGGAGACGCAGAGGCGCGGCTAATTCGTTTTAGCCGCGCCTCTGCGTCTCCGTCGTTAGTCTATTGCCCCGGATGACAGCCGCTCTAAGTGTGCGCCCCGCCTTCGTTCCACTCGTCGGGGACGTTCTCGATGGTGAGTTCCATCAGGCGGTCGACCACGGCCTTGAGGTCGCCGGTCTCGCCGAAGACGCGCTGCTGCTCGTCGGCGGAGGTGCCGCGCTCAAGGATGGTGTGGATGTGCTCGACCTCCCTGCGCGACTCCAGCTCGTCGAGGACGGGGTCGACGAAGTCGAGCAGCTCGCGGATGAGGTCGCGCACCGGCACCTCCTTCTGCTTGCCGAAGTCGATCATCTTGCCGTCGAGGCCGTAGCGCACCGCGCGCCACTTGTTCTCCTGGATGAGCATGCGTCGGTAGAGGCGGAAGCCGAGGTTCTTCTCGATGAGCTTGTCGAGCCGCGCGACGATGGCCTGGAAGAGCGCGGTGATGGCGACCGTGTCGTCCACGCGCGTCGGGATGTCGCAGATGCGGAACTCCAGCGTCGGGAAGATGTGGTGCGGGCGGACGTCCCACCAGAGCTTCTTCGGGCTGGTAATCGAGTTGGTGTCCATCAGCAGCTTGATGTAGCTCTCGAACAGCGCGTAGGAGCCGAAGTGGTCGGGGATGTCCGTGCGCGGGAACTTCTTGAAGACCTCGGAGCGGTACGACTTGAGCCCCGTGTCGATGCCGAGCCAGAAGGGCGACGAGGTCGAGAGCGCGAGGACGTGCGGCAGGAAGTAGCGCGCCGCGTTCATGATGTGAATCTGCCGCTCGCGGTCGGGGATGCCGACGTGGACGTGCATGCCGAAGATGAGCAGCGAGCGCGCGACCATCTGCAACTCCTCGATGAGGAGCTTGTAGTGCGGGTCGTCGTAAATCTGCTGCTCCTTCCACTGCGAGATGGGGTGCGTCGAGGCGGCGATGATGCGCAACCCCTGCTTGCGCGCGAGCCCGGAGACGATGGAGCGCAGCCGCGTGATGTCGCGCCGGGCCTCCTGTATGTTGCGGCAGATGCCGGTGCCGACCTCGATCTGCGCCTGGATCATCTCGGGCTTGACCTGCTCGCCGAGCAGCATCCGCCCCTCGTCGAGCATCTCCGAGACGCGGGAGCGCAGCTCGCGCGTCTGCGGGTCGACGATCTGAAACTCCTCCTCGATGCCTAGCGTGTAATGTTCTGGCGTCATCCGGAAGTTCTCCTGCCCTGAGAGGAAGCCCGCGCGCGGCCGCGGACTTCAGAGCCCCTTGAGCGCGGCTTCGAGGTGGGCGCGGTCTTCGCCCGAGAGCCCCTGGAAGGTCACGCCGACGCCGCGCCCCGGGTTGCTGTAGACGACCTCGCCGTTGCACACAACATCGTGCCCTTCGAGCGGGAGCCGCAGCGTGAGCAGAGCGCCCTCGGGTATCTCCGCCTGCGTGTTCATGTAGAGCCCGCCCGGGCTGATGTCCTTCGTGCTGGCGATACCCGTCAGGTCGTCGCCGTTGAAGAACACGTCGATGATGAGCCGCGAGCGCTCGTGGCGGCGGCGCTCCTCGTGCGGCTCCTCGCTGTTGACAAAGTTCATCGCTGTAGCTCCTCCGCTCTCTTGCCGCCGCGGCCGCGCGGCCGCGCGCTCAACGCCCCTCGCCGATGATGAAGGTCGGCACCATCCCGCCGCCCGAGGAGACGTTCGCCAGCTCGGTCGACGACAGGCGCGTGAAGGCCGACCCGACCTTGCCGTTGAAGAGCAGCGGGTCGAGGTCGACGAGCTGCTCGGCGAAGACGACCGAGCCGTCGTCCATCAGCGCCGGGAAGGTCTCGCGCGCGGTCTTGACGCGCTCCTGCACCAGGTAGTCGCCGTCGGCGACCGCGGCGCGCAGCGCCTCGTCCCACTCGGCCGCGTCGCTGTTCCAGCCGATGTAGATGCCGTGCCCGCCGTAGTCGTCGTTGGGCTTCAGCACCAGCCGGCCGCTGTTGCGGCTGACGTAGTCGAGCAGGTCGACGGTCTCGCCGTCCTTCTCGGTCTTGCCCTCGCGCACCACCCGCGTCCAGGGGACGTGGCGGCGGACGGCCTCGCGCTCCGCGGCCGTGAAGAGTCCCGAATGCCTCTCGTCGGTGAGCACGGCGAAGAGCGCCTTCTTGTGAATCATCTTGGAGCGGAAGTTGTTGACGAGGCAGACGGCCCCGGCGCGGCAGGCTTCGAGCAGCGCCGGGTGTTCCGACATGATGGGGAGGTACTCGTTGACGAGCAGCCGCTTGTAGACGATGTCGATCTCGAAGTCGCCGCGGCGCAGGCGGCCGCCAGAGAACTCGAGCTCCTCCGGCGAGCAGATGGCGGCCGGGTGCCCACGCGACTCGAAGTACTCGCGGAACAGCTCGAACTCCTTTTGCGTCGGGAGCCCCTTCAGGTCGACGATGGCGATGGACGGCGTGCCGGCCGCGGCCGCGCCGGCGAACTCGCGGTAGGCGGCGAGGAGCGTTTCGAGCATGAGCGGCCGCCCGCTGAAGGTGCGCAGGGAGTAGCGCTCGCCGAAGCGGCGCATGACGGGGAGCCCGGAGAAGATTTCGTAGGCGGCGTCGGCGTAGGCGATGCCGGCGGGGCTCTCGCCGTTCAGCTCGACGAAGCTGAAGGCGTCGTCGGTCAGGAAGGAGTCGAGCCGCGCGGTGGGCGAGACGGCGCGGTAGCCGGGGTCGATGCGGACGAGCTCGCGCTCGATGTCCGTCAGCCCTAGCTCGTCGAGCATCGCCTCGTCCGCGACCGCGGCGTCCTTCACCTTCTGGATTGCGCCCCAGACCGTCTCGCAGATGCGCGTGACGCGCGCGAAGTCCTGCTCGGTGACGAAGTGCGGGCGCAGGTAGGGCGAGAGGCGGCGTCCGCCGAAGATGAGCTTGGCCTGCTCCAGCCCCTCGTCGAGCATCCGGCGCGAGGACTCGGCGACCTCGCCATCTTCGAGCAACTGGTGGTAGAACTCGACGGCCTCTTGCAGCATGGCTGTTTGAGAGCTTCCCTGCTTTTTATTGAAACGAGCGGCGGGTAAAGAGTAGCACAGATGCGGGCGGGTTTGGAAAAAGGCGCGCGTCCGCCGCGTCGAAATTTAGGAAGATGAATTGAACGCGGGGACGCGGGGACGCGGCTTTAAGACTTTAGCCGCGTCCCCGCGTCCCCGCGTTCAATTCATCTTCCGCCTTAACTCGTTCGGCGGGGGCTAACGCTGCTGCTCGCCCCCGAAGGACGGTGAGAAGTTGACGGTCAGGCGGCGTCCCCCGCGGACGAGGCCGAAGGTGAGCGCCGCGGCGTCGGGCGCGGCGAGCAGGCGGCGCAGCTCGGGGCGCATGAGCGGCGTGCCGTTGACCGTCTCGATCACGTCGCCGACGTGGAGGCCGCTCGCGGCCGCCGGGCTCTCGGGGAGCACGGCGACGACGAGCACCCCGCCCTTCGCGCCGAGCCGCGCCGCGCCTCGCGCCGAAAGGCCGATGGCGTTGAGGCCGTACAACTGCAAGCGCGTCGCCGCGGCGTAATCTTCGACCCGCGCGGGCGGCGTAAGCTGCGGGACTTCGACGTTAAATGCGCGGGACGCGTTGACCTTCGTCCGCGCCAGCTCAAGCTGCTCCCTGAGCCGGACGTGCCGAGCCTCCGCGGCGACCAGCCTTTCGGCGGCGCGCGTCAACTCCGCGTCGCTCGCGCCCCGCGGGTCGCTGCGCAGCCGCAGTTGGTCGATGCGCATCGCACCGATCTCACGATTCAACGCGAGCACGGCCTCGCGCAGCGCGCGCTCCTCCGCCGCGGCGGTCGCGAGCGCGGGGTTCTTCGCGCCCTTCAGCTCGACCGACACCTTGACCGGCGCGGGCTCAAGCGCGCGCCACACCGTCAGGTCGACCGTCGTGCCGACGCCCGCCTCCTTCAACGTCAGCGAGAGGTCTTCGACGCCGCGCACCTCGCGCGCGCCGACGCCCGCTATCAGGTCGCCCGCCCTCAGTCCCGCGAGCGCCGCGGGCGTGCCCGGCGCGACTGAGGTCAGGAAGACGCCCCGCCGCCGCTCTATGTGCGGCCGCGCCAGCTCGGCCGGCCAGCCGAGGCTGACCCAGGCGTCGAGCGGCTTCTGGAACGCCGCGTCGCCGCGCACGCCGAGCCAGGGCTGCGGCGCGCTCCCGCGCAGCTTGAGCACGCGCTCGCACGCGCTCCTGATCGTCGCCATCGGCACCAACTGAGTCTCGCCGTCGCGGCTCTGCGAGACGATGCCGACGACCTCGCCCAGGTCGTTGGCCGCCACCGCGCCCGTCCACTCCCGCGACACCTCGGCGCTCACCATGACGCGCGAAGGCTTGCCCGAGGGCGCGCGGCTGACCCGCGTCAGCAGCCCCTCCTTCTGGTCGATGCTCAGGTAGATGTAGCCCGTGTTGACCTGCGGCGCGGCCCCCGCGGCGGGCGCGCCCGCGGGGGCCGGCGCGTAGAGTCGAACGCGCTGCCCGACGGTCGGGTCTTCCGTGTCGCCCTGATCCCCTTTGGGCGCGCCGGAGAACAGCACCTCCCTCGCTTCGAGCAGCGTCAGCCCCGTCGAGGAGTCGAGCCCGACGAACTTGGCCTCGACGCGCCGGCCGTCCGCGGTGACGAGCAGGTACTCCGGCTCCGCGTCGGCACGGCCGCCCGCCGTGGGGAAGAAGCCCGGCGGGGTGGGCGGATGAGCGAGGGATTCGAGGTCGACTTCCGTCTGCGAGAGCCGCGTCACCACGCTGCGCCCGTCGTCGTAGACGTAGCCCGCGACGATGTTGGTGTGCGCGTCCGTCATCGACGGCAGCTCGTCGAGTTCGAGCGCGGGCGGGCCGCTCGCCGCGAGCCACGCCAGAAGCTTCCAGCCGGTCAGGCGATGGACGACCGTGACGACCTCGCGCGGCGGGACGGGAGCCATCGCGGGCGCGGGCGGCGCGGGGGCCGTCCGCGGCGCGCGCGGCGACACGTTGACACGCGGCGCGCGCGGCGAACTCACCTGAGCAGGGCGCGCGGCGGGGGTTGCCGCGGGCGCGTTCGCGGCGGGAGCCCGCGGCGGGGCGGGCGCGGCCGGCGCGGTCTGCCGCGCCGACGACGACGACGGAAGAAGTGCGCAGGCGAGCAGCAGAGAGCCGCCGAGGATGCGGCCCCGCGACGCGCCGGCCCGTACGTGGTCAGAATAATTCATCGACCGACTACCAGACCCCTTCGTTCTCCGCGGCAGTCGCCTGCCGGCTCACACCCTCACCCGCGATCAGCTCCTGCGAGCCGAAGCTCACGGCGCGCATGGGCACGACCCGCCCGGCACCGCGCTCGTCCCTCAAAATCATGCGCATCGGCTCGGCCGGCGTCTTCAACGCGAAGGGCACGCCGCGGCCCGTGATGACCCGCGCCGAGCTGAGACTGGCGATGGTCGTGTTCCGCTGAACGCCCGCACCTCCGTCGAGCCTCGCCGCGACTTCCCCCGGCGGCCGTGACGCGGCGCGCGCCCTGTGAACCACCGGCCGCGCGGGCCTAGTCGCCGAAAGAGACGCGACCTCGGCGGGAGCAACGCTCGTCTTCCTCGACCCTTCGACCGCGCCGCCCGCGGGAATCGCGGCGGGCTGTTCCGCGGGAGCGTTTCGCGCCGGGCCCGAGGCGGCGACGGCGGCCGGCGCTTGGGCCGGAGTCGGCCTGGAGGCTTGTCTGAGGTAGAGCGCCGTGGAGACGATGAGGAAGCACGCGGCCGCCGCCACGGGCGCGAAGGCGTAGACGAGGCGGAGCCCCCTCAGCGGGCCGCGCCGTCCGTCGACTCGCCGGGACGCCATGCGCGCGCGCAGACGGTAGTCGAAGTCCACCGGTGCCTCGACCTTGCCGAGGCCGCGGACGAGCGCGCGCAAGCTTTCGCGCCCGCGCAGCTCGTCGCC
>DASVSK010000580.1:0-3212 GCA_036388135.1 Pyrinomonadaceae bacterium
CTCGACGCGGAAGCCGCGCACCTTCACCTGGCCGTCGCGCCGCCCGATGAACTCGACGCGCCCGTCGGCCAGGAACCGCGCCACGTCACCCGTGCGGTAGAGCCGCGCGCCCGGCTCCGCGGAGAACGGGTCGGGCACGAAACGCTCGGCCGTCAGCGCCGGGCTCCCTTGATAGCCGCGCGCCAGACCCTCGCCGCCCACGTACAACTCGCCGGGGACGCCGACCGGCGCGGGCTCCATCCGCTCGTCGAGCACGTAGACGCGCGCGTTCGACACGGGACGCCCGATGGCGGGCGCGGCCGACTCGCCCGGCACGCCGGCCGGCACCGCGCCGGAGGTGGCGACCACGCTGCACTCGGTCGGCCCGTAGTTGTTCACCAGCCCGAACGGCAGCCCGGACGGCGGGTGCCGGTGGAGCCTGTCGCCGCCGGTCAGGAGTGTGCGAAGCGCGACGTCCGGCGGCCACGACAGCGCGAGCACCTGCTCGGCCAGCGGCGTCGGCAGGAACGTGACGGTGACGGCGCGCGACGCGAGCCAGTCGCGCAGGCGCTCGGGCGTCAGGCGCGTCTCCTCGTCCGGCAGGTGCAGGCTCGCGCCCGAGGCGAGGTACGGCCAGACCTCCCAGACCGACGCGTCGAAGGAGACGCCCGCGAGCTGCGTGGCGCGATCACGGGCGTTGACGTCGAAAGCCTCGACGTGCCAGCGGACGAGGTTGAGCAGGCCGCCGTGCGTGACGGCGACGCCCTTCGGCACGCCCGTCGAGCCGGAGGTGTAGATGACGTAGGCGAGGTTTGAAGGCCCGACCTCCACACGGACGTCTGCGTCGCCCTCGTCCGCCGGCAGCGCGCAGTCCGTATCGAGGCGGAGCGTCCGCACCGGCGCGTCGGCCGACAGACGCGCGCCCAGCGACGAGTCCGTGAGCAGAACTTGAGCGCCGGAGTCCGCGAGCATGAAGCGCAGGCGCTCCGAGGGGTACTGCGGGTCGAGCGGGACGTAGGCCCCACCCGCCTTGAGCGTGGCGAGCGCCGAGACGACCAACGCGGCCGAGCGCTCAAGCAGGATGGCGACGCGAACTTCGGGGCCGACGCCGAGCCCGCGGAGGCGTCGCGCCAGATCGTTCGCGCGCGAGTTGAGTTCGCCGTAGGTGAGTTGCTCGCCCCCGTAGGTGAGGGCGACGGCCTCGGGCGAGCGCCGTGCGTGCTGCTCGAAGAGTTGGTGGACGCAGACGTCGCGCCCGTAGTCGCGCGCCGTGTCGTTGAAATCGACGAGCAGGCGTCGGCGCTCGCCCGGCTCTAGAAGCGGCAGCTCCGAGAGGCGCGCGTCGGGGCGCGCGGCGATTCCGCGCAGGAGCGTCTTGAAGTGCGCGGCCATCCGGCGGACGGTGGGCTCGTCGAAGAGGTCTGTGCTGTACTCGAAGGAGGCGACGAGTCCGTCGGCCCTCTCGTCGACGGTCAGCGTCAGGTCGAACTTCGACGTCTCGCGCTCGACTTCGAGCAGGCCGAGCGTCAGGCCGGGCAGGCTCAGTTCCGTGCGCGGGGTGTTCTGCAAGGCGAAGGCCACCTGGAAGAAGGGCGCGTGGCTCAGGCTGCGGCCGGGCTGTAGCTCTTCGACCAGCTTCTCGAAGGGCACGTCCTGATGCGCGTACGCGTCGAGCGTCGAAGACCTCACGCGCGCGAGCAGCTCCCTAAAAGTCATGTCGCCCGCGAGCGCGGTGTTGAGCGGGAGCATGTTGACGAAGAAGCCTATGAGCGGCTCGACCTCGGCGCGCCCGCGCCCGGCGACCGGCGAGCCGACGACCACATGCGTCTGCCCCGTGTAGCGGTGCAGCATCACCTTGAAGCAGGCCAGCAGCGTCATGAACGGCGTGGCGTTCTCCCTCCGGCCGAGGGCCGCGAGCGACGCGGCCACCGCGCCGGGGATGGCGAACGTCAAAGTCTTGCCGGCGTGTGACTGGACGGCCGGGCGCGGCCTGTCGGTCGGCAGCTCCAACACGGGCGGCGCGTCCGCCAACCGCCGACGCCAGTACGCGAGCTGCTTTTCGAGCGCCGCCCCGGCGAGCAGACGCCTCTGCCAGTGCGCGAAGTCCGCGTACTGAAACGCGAGCGGCGCGAGCGGCGGCGTCACGCCGGTCGTGTGCGCTTCGTAGAGCGCCGCCAGCTCCTTGACGAGCACGCCCAGAGACCACGCGTCGGAGACGATGTGGTGCAGCGTCAGAAGGAGGACGTGCTCGTCGTCACGGAGCCGCACGAGGGCGGCGCGCACGAGCGGCGCGCGCGTCAGGTCGAACGGGCGCTGCGCTTCGGCACGCGCCAGCCGCATCGCCTCCGCTTCCCTCTCGCGCCCCGGCAGGCCGCGAAGGTCTGTGACGTGGAGTTCAAACTCCGGCTCCGGCTCGATGACCTGCGCGGGCTCCTGCCCAACGACCCGGAAAGACGTGCGCAAGACCTCGTGCCGGGTGATGACGTCGCGCAGGGCCGACGCCAGAGCCGCGCGGTCGAGGCGGCCGCCGAAGCGCAGCGCGACCGGGACGTTGTAGACGGAGGTGTCGGGCTCGAACTGGCTGACGAGCCAGAGGCGCAACTGCGCGAATGACAGCGGCAACTCCCCCTCGCGCGGGACTCGGGCGAGCGGCGCAGACTCTTCTAAAGCTCCCCCTTCGAGCCGCGCCTTCACGACGCGCCCGGCCAGAGCCGCCACGCTCGGCGACTCGAAGATGACGCGCAGGGGCAGCTCCACCCGCAGCGCTTCGCGCAGGCGCGACATCACCTGCGTGGCGAGGAGCGAGTGCCCGCCCAGCTCGAAGAAGTCGTCGTCCGCGCCGACGCGCTCCAGCCCGAGCACCTGCCGCCAGATTTCACACAGCGCCTCCTCCTCCGGCGTGCGCGCGGCGACGTACTCGCGCATGCCGCCATGTTGCGAGGCGTCAGGCGCGGGCAGAGCCTTACGATCCACTTTGCCGTTCGGCGTCAGCGGCAGCGCGTCGAGTTCGACGAACAGCGAAGGCACCATGTGCTCCGGCAGCCGTTCGGTGAGGAACCCACGCAGCCCACCTATGCTCAACTCTTCCCGCACGCCCTCCGCATCGACGGGGACGACGTAAGCGACGAGACGCCTGTGCCCGCCGCCCTCCTCGCTCACCGCCGCCACGGCCTCGCGGACTCCCGGGTGTTGGCAGAGCGCCGCCTCTATCTCCCCCAGCTCGACCCGGAACC
>DASVSK010000581.1:0-2758 GCA_036388135.1 Pyrinomonadaceae bacterium
ACGGCCGGAGGCGTCGTCGTAAACGGTTCTCCCGAGACACTTCCTTGCTTGCACCCGGTTGAGTTGTTAAAATTTTTCGCGCGCCGCCCCGAAGATGAAAACGCTTTCAGGCCGTCCCCGCCGCCCGTCGCGAGTCAGGTCTGAGAGGTCGTCGGCGGGGTTTCGCGCGCGCCTTCTTAATGAAAGAATGTCCGGCCTGTCATCGCTGCTTCGCAGACCAACTCAATCACTGTCCGAGCGACGGTGACCGCCTGAAGTTTCTCATCAACCTCGACACCACGCTGGACGAGCGTTACCAGCTCGAACGCAAGCTCGGGCAGGGCGGGATGGGGCTCGTCTTCAAGGCGCAGCACAAGTTCATCAAGACGCAGCACGCCATCAAGGTCATCCTCCCCGACCTCGTCGGCAACGACCCGTCGCTCGCCGCGCGGTTCCGCCAGGAGGCGATGGCCGCGGCCGCCATCCGACACCCAAACACCGTCAGCGTCACCGACTACGGCGTCCTCGGCGGGACGACGCCCTACCTCGTGATGGAGTTCGTCGAGGGGCGCTCGCTCCACGACGTGCTCGCCGAGGAGAGGCGGCTCGCGCCCGAGGCGGCCGTCGAAATCATGCTCGCGGTCTGCGCGGGCGTCGCCGCCGCGCACCGCCAGGGCATCGTCCACCGCGACCTCAAGCCCCTGAACATCATGCTCCGGCCGGGCGTGCCGCCGGGCGAGACGCTGAAGGTTCTCGACTTCGGGCTGGCGAAGATCAAGTCGGGCGAGCTGCTCGGCTCGTTCGTCGCCGCGCAGACGCAGGGGATGATGGGCTCGCCCTTCTACATGGCCCCGGAGCAGTGGGGCGACGACGACATCGACGTCCGCGCCGACATCTACTCGCTCGGCGTCATCCTCTACCAGATGGTCGCGGGCGACGTGCCCTTCAAGGGCAAGTCCGTCCCCTCCATCATGAGCATGCACCTCAACTCCCCGCCCGTGCCCCTGGCCGAGCGCGGCGTCGAGGTGCCGCCGCCGCTTGAGCGCGCCATCCAGCACGCGCTCGAAAAGTCGCCGGAGAAGCGTCCCCACTCGGTCGAGGAGTTCGCGGCCGAGCTGCGAGAGGCGCTGCCGCAGTTCGGCGGCGGGGCCGCGCTGCGCGAGCCGGGCGCGACGACCGTGCAGATCGGCCCTTCCGACACGACCGGCCTGAAAGGCGGCCGGGGGCACACGACGGGCACGCAGGCCGAGTCGCTCGACAGCCTGAAGACCATCGCCGCCGCGCCGGACGCGCACCGCACGGGCGCGCACGGGGCCGGGCCCGACGTCCCCGACGTCGACACCGTGGCCGAGTCCCACGCGGCACAACCCGCCGACGCGGCGCGCGGCTCCGACACCGCGAGCCACGGCGCGGCGCAGCAGACCATCGGTCATTTCGGGGCGGGCGGCGACGGCGCGTCCACACAGCACGTCTCACAGGAGGCGCTGACCGAGCCACTGCCCGCGTCCGCCGACGCGCTTCGCGAGTTGGAAGAGAGGCGGCGCGGCGAAGAGGGCGAGCGCCGGGAGCGTGAGGAGCGCGAGCGCCGCCAGGCCGAGGAGCAGGAGCGCCGCGAAATCGAAGAGCGCCGCAGGCGCGAGGCTTTGGAGCGCGAAAGGCTCGAAGCCGAGCAGCGCCGCCGCCAGCAGGAGGCCGAAACGCAGCGCCGCCGCGAGGCGGAGCAGCAGGAGCGCCATCGGCTCGAAGCCGAAGAGCGCCAGCGGGTTGAAGTCGAAGAGCGCCAGCGGCTCGAAGCGGAGGAGCGGCGGAGGCGTGAGGCGGAAGGGCGTGAGCGCCGAGAGCTTGAGGAGCGTCGGCGGCGCGAGGCCGAAGAACGCGCGGCGCGGGATAAGCACGCCGCCGCGTCGCCCGCGGCCGGCGGGCTCGGCGCGGCCGCGGGCGGCATGCAGCCGCACGCCCTGTCCTCGACGGGCGCGTCCGCGTCCGGCTTCGTCACCCCGGGCGCGGCCGCGTCGGGCGCTACGCCGCCGGGCGTCGCCGCCCCCGCGCGTTCGCGCACGCCGCTCATCGCGGTCGGCGTGGTCGTCCTGCTGGCGCTGCTCGGCGTCGTGGGCGTCGTCGGCTACCTGATGCTCCGCGGCTCCGGCACGGATAACACGAACGCCGCGGGCAACGCGAACGCGGCGGCCGGCGCGAACACGACGGCGAACGTCAACGCCGCGGGCGGCGTCGGGAACGAGAACGGCGGCGGCACTTCGTCGCGCGCGGACCTGCTCTGGATTCCCGGCGGCACTTTCCAGATGGGGCGCTCGGACGTGCCCCCCATCACGGACGAGCTGAAGGCTCGCCGCGCGGCCTACCTGCTCTGGACTTACAACCAGTGGCCCGCCCACGAGGTCAGCGTCGGCCCGTTCGCCATCGACCGCACGGAGGTCACCAACGCCGAGTACGCCGACTTCGTCAAAGAGACGGGGCACCAGCCCCCGCCCGGCGTCTGGGAGGGCGGACGCCCGAGCCCGGGGGTGGCGCGTCTTCCCGTCAGCAACGTCACCTACGGAGACGCCGTGGCCTTCGCCGCGTGGCGCTCGAAGCGCGACGGCGTGACCTACCGGCTGCCGACCGAACAGGAGTGGGAGTACGCCGCGCGGGGCGGCGACTCGGCGCGCGCGTACCCCTGGGGCTCGGAGTGGTCTGCGGGCTACGCGAACCTCGGCGGGGCGGGCGCAGCGCCCGTCGGCTCGTACCCGCTGGGGCGCACGCCGCAGGGGCTCGACGACAT
>DASVSK010000582.1:0-1827 GCA_036388135.1 Pyrinomonadaceae bacterium
TGTGGCTGAGCATGCGCGTGACGGTCGTCTTGCCGTTGGTGCCAGTGATGGAGATGACGGGGATGCGCGAAGGGCTCCCTTCGGGGTAGAGCATGTCGACTATCGCCGCGCCCACGTCGCGCGGCCGGCCCTCGCCGGGGAACTGGTGCATGCGGAGGCCCGGCGCGGCGTTGACCTCGATGACGCCGCCGCCGCCGACCGAGGGCTCGGCTATGTCGCGCATGACGAGGTCGATGCCGCACACGTCCATCCCCATGATGCGCGCGGTGCGCTCGCAGAGGCTTTTGACCGTCGGGTGCAGGTCGTCGGTCACGTCCTTCGCCGTCCCGCCGGTCGAGAGGTTCATCCCGGCGCAGAGCATGACGCGCTCGCCCTCCTCGGGCACGTCGTCCATGCTCCACCCTTCCTTCTGCATGAAGGTGCGCAGGATTTCGTCGTCCTTCCTGATCTTCGTCAGGGGCTTCTCGTGCCCGTCGCCGCGGAGCGGGTTGCTGTTCTCGATGTCGATCAGCTCGGCGACGGTGTGGCGGCCGTCGCCCGTGACGTGGCAGGGGATGCGCTCGCTGGCCGCGACCACCTTGTAGCCGACGACCAGCACGCGGTAGTTGCGCCCCTCGAACATCTCCTCGACCAGCACGGCGCGCGAGAACTCCTGCGCGATGCGGAAGGCCCTCTCGACCTCCTCGGGCGTCGAGAGGCCGAGCGAGACGCCCTTGCCCTGGCGGCCGTCCAGGGGCTTGACGACGACGGGCGCGCCGATGTTGTTCAAGGCCCCGACGGCCTCCGCTTCGGTGCGGACTACCTCCCCGTCGGGGACGGGGACGGAGGCGCGGCGCAGGCGCTCCTTCGTCAAGTCCTTGTCGCCCGCGACCTCGACGCCGATGGCGCTCGTGCCGTCGGTCATCGCCGCCTGTATGAGACGCAGGTGCTTGCCGTAGCCGAGGCGGACGAGGCTCTGGTCGTTCTCGCGCGCCCAGGGGATTCCGCGCGCCGTGGCGGCGTCGACGATGGAGCGCGTCGAGGGGCCCAGCTCGGTGTCGGCCGCGATCTCCGCCGCCTCCCTGAGCCTCGCTTCGAGCCCGAACTCTTCGCCCCGGATGACGGCCTCGACCAGCTCGACCGCCGACTTCAGAAGGTGGCGCGTGGCGTACTCGGCGCAGAACTCGATGACGACGTTGTAGACGCCCAGCTCGCCCGAGTAGCGCGTCTTCCCGTGCGTGGCGTCGCAGCCCGCGAGCCCCGCCAGCTCAAGCGCCACGTGCTCGACGGTGTGGCCGAAGTAGGTGCCCTCCCTCAGACGCTCGACGAAGCCGCCCGCGTAACCCTTGCTGCAATGGTGCTCGCGGAGTCCCGGCAGCAGCGCGAGCAGGCGGTCAACGAAGCCGGGCACCTCGTAGCTCTCCTTCTCGTACAGTTCGCCGAGGTCGAGCCTCATCAGCAAGACCGGCCTGTGGCTGTAGACGTTCGGCCCGCCCAGCGTTCGTATGCTCTCGATTCTCATCCGTGTTTCGACCCCCGACGGCTCCTGAGTCGCCGCGGACAATTCCAACCCCGCGCGCCCTTCCGTCGCCCCGCGCCTCGCCCGAAGGCGTCAGACGTAAAGGGTGAGGCCCCGCACGCGGCTTGACCTCACCCCCCAACCCCGTCACCCGCGGCCGACGCCGCGGGGCTTTCAGCGTTCGCTCGCGTGGCGCAGCGACGCACGCGGCTGGTGCGCGCGGCTGTGCTCGCGCATCATGCGCGCGAAGCACGGCTGACACATCCGCTGCGTCGGCTTCGCGGCGTGACCTATCACACCGCCGCACCAGGCGCACACGACCTCCGCCG
>DASVSK010000583.1:0-4900 GCA_036388135.1 Pyrinomonadaceae bacterium
CCCGAAGGTCGTCACGATCTGGGAAGGCTTCAAGGCATACTTCTCTCGCCACGGCCTCGGCTTCGACTACGTCCTCTACTCCAACTACGAGCGGCAGGTCGAGTCGCACCTGGCGGGCCACTTCCACGTCGCGTGGAACTCGCCGCTCGCGTGGGTTCGTACGCGCAGGCTCGCCGACGCGCGCGGCCGGAAGGTCGAAGCCGTCGCCATGCGCGACACGGATCAAGACCTGACCTCCGTCGTCGTCGTGCGCAACGACTCCGACGTGCGGTCGGTCGCGAACCTGCGCGGCAGGCGCGTGGCCGTCGGCGCGCTCGACTCGCCGCAGGCGACCCTCCTACCCCTCTCACACCTCCGTGCGCAGGGGCTCGTCCCCGGCGAAGACTTTGAGGTCGTCTATCACGACCTCCTCGGCGGGAAGCACGGCGACCACATCGGCGGCGAGCGTGAGGCGGCGCGAGCCCTGCTGTCGGGTGACGCCGACGCCGCGTGCATGATCGACGGCAACCACCTCCTCTTCGTCTCCGAAGCGACGCTGCCGCCCGGGTCTACGCGCGTGCTGGCGCAGACCGCGCCCTTCGACCACTGCAACTTCACCGTCAGTTCGGAAGCGCCTTCGGGGCTCGTCTCGCGCTTCCGCGAGCTGCTGCTCGGGATGAGTTACGACGACCCGGAGGTGCGGCCGTTGCTCGACCTGGAAGGGCTCAAGGTCTGGCGGGAGGGGCGGACGGAAGGCTACGAGGCGCTCGAACGCGCGGTTGACGAGGCGGGCTTTTATGACGCGGCCGGTAACATCACCATCGACGGTTATAGATATTAAGGGACTCGGGCTCGACCGCGGCGCGCACCTGCTGCTCAAGCGGGAGCTGGCCGAGTTGTCGCCCGGGGGCGCGCTCTGCGTCAGGGGGAGCGCGCCTGACCTCGCCGTCCACCTGCGCGGCTGGTGCCGCGCGCACGGGCATGAGTTCGTCCGGCCCGAGGTTGAGAGTGCGCTTGACGATGAAGGGACGGAAGGCACCTCGCCCGTGGCGGCGTGGGTCGTGCGTGGCGCTTCGGCCGGCGGTCGCTTGAGCGGCGCGGAGGCGGCGGGCGGGGCGGACCCGCGCGAGCCCGGCGCGGTGGTCGAACGTCCGCCGGCGAGGTGGGGACTGGCCGCGCGCGGCGCCGTCGTCGAGGCCGGAGGGCCCGACTTCTACTTCCGGCTCGACGCGAAGCCGGGGGTCTGGGCCGAGAGCGTCCCGCGCCTCTACCAGCAGGCCGCCGCCGCGCAGTGGAACCCGGCGACGGCCGTCGACTGGGACGCGCCCTTCGAGCTGCCCGAAGAGGTCGAGTCGGCCGTCGTGCAGGTGATGACCTACCTCATCGAGAACGAGACCGCCGCGCTGCTCGTGCCCGCCAGGTTCCTCGCACAGGTCCACCCGCACTTCCGCGAGGTCATGCAGCTCCTCGCCATCCAGGTCGCCGACGAGGCGAGGCACGTCGAGGTCTTCACGCGGCGCGCCACGCTTCGGCGCAAAGGTGCGCTCGGGCTCTCGACCGTGGGCGGGCAGCAGTCTTTGAAGACTCTTTTCGACGAGCCCGACTTCACGCTCTCGTCCTTCCTGCTCTCCGTGCTCGGCGAGGGGACGTTCCTGAACCTCCTGTGGTTCCTCGAACGGAACGCGCCCGACCCCGTCACGCGGCAGGTCGCCAGGCTCGCCGCGCAGGACGAGGCGCGTCACGTGGCCTTCGGCGTGGGCCACCTCCAATACGCGGTCGCACTCGACTCGGGCCTGCTCGCGCGGCTCGCCTCGGCCGCCGCCCGCAGGCACGACGCACTGGCACAGACCGCCGGCCTGAACGAGGAGGTCTTCGACGCGCTCGTCCTCCTGGCGGCGGGCGGGTGGGAGCCGGATTCAATCGCCGCCGGCTTCGACAAGGTGCAGGCCCTCAAGCGCGAGATGGCGGCCGACCGCAGGAACCGCCTCATCAAGCTGGGGTTCGACGCGGACGAGGCGGCCGCGATTTCAGACCTTCACACCCGGAACTTCATGTGAGTAACTCGCCGGCCGGTCTTGCCGAGTGGCCGGTCAAAAGGTTAAGCGGTAATGATGCATAAGGGCAGGCGAAGTTCGTCGCCGGCCACTTCGGTTTCGCCGCCTGACTGAAGACCTCGCGTCCACTTCGTCTGCCTCTAAGCAATGTCGGCAACGCACCCCTTTCGGCAGCCCGGCGCGGGGCCGAAGGGCGACTCAACTCAACATGCGGACGGCCAGCACGGCGGCCATGAAGATCACGTAGAGGACCATCACGACGCGGATCATGTTGAGGTTGCGCCTGCCGTAGACGACCTGCCACGCTCCCATCAGCAGACCCGTGACGCCGAGCGTGAGCACGAATCCGAGTGAGCCGTACGCGAGCACCAGCCCCCAGACACCGCCCGTATAGCGCCCCGAGCCGTCCGGGTGCAGGATCATCCGCGTGATGACCGCCAGCAGATAGACCGCGGGTGCCGTCAGGAGCAACCCGAGGACGAGGTATAACACGCCGGCCGCGCGCAGCCTCCCCGCCGAGTGGAGGACGTGCCCGCAGCCCTGGCAGACGTCAGACCACACGGGGACGCCCGCGCCGCACCGGCCGCACCCCTGTCGGGCCAACAACGGAAACAGCATGGCTGTACGCTCTCCTTTCCCAAGCCGTCTGCCCCGGACACGGTGGGCGAACTGGCATCCTGTAGCCGCCCGGGAGTATTTTAACGTGTCTGATGCACGAACCATCCCGAGGCGGGGGCCGTCGCCTTCGTCAGGGCGTTACAGTATCGTGGCGAAGTTCTGTCAGCAACAACTTTCATTGATGGGAGGGGGCGAAGACTGCCGGGCGCTCTGCCCCGCTTAGCCGAAACAAATATGGGAGCGGTGTGGCGCGCCGCCGACGCGGCGGAAGGGTGTTGGTGGCACGTCAGGTCCGGGTGCCTGCTGCTGCTGCTCAACCTCATGTGGGTCGCCATGCTCGGCGCGGCCTACTACTATGGCCGCACGAGTTGGGCGCTGTCCCGCGGCGGCTCCACCGCCGAGGGAACCGTCGTGGCCTTAAAGGTGTCGCCGGCTACGCAGGACTCGGGCGTCACCTACGCTCCCGTTGTCAGGTATGAGGTCGGCGGACGGGCTCACACGTTCACTTCCAACAACTCGTCGAACCCGCCCGCCTACCGGGTGGGCGAGCGCGTGGCGGTCCTCTACGACCCCGGCTACCCGACCCGGGCACGAATAGACAATTGGTGGGAGCTATGGCTCATGCCAGTCCTTCTGGGGGGCGCGGCCGTGATCGTCGCGGTAGTGGTGAACGGAATGGCAATCCGGTTCGCCATGCGCGGCGGGCATTTCGATGAAGGATGAATACTTAGCAGATTCGCGCGCGACAAGGCGCTGCACCTGACCGCTTGAAGCCTGTACTCGTTCCTCCCTCCAGCTTCCGGCGGTGGGTCGTCGGGCCGCGTAACTACTTTCTCAGACGGACAATAATCGAATGAAACAATCAAAACCCATCGGCCTTATCTTTGTCATCGCCGCGCTGTTAACCGTCCCGTCTCAGGCGGCTGCTCAAGGCGCACGCGCCCGGAGGCATGTCGTGTCATGCGACGGTTTCGGTCCGGTCAAAATCGGGATGACGCTTACTCAGGCATCGAGGGCACTCGGCATGCGCGTCACCAGAGATGCCGGATACGACGGGGATGATTGTTACTACGCCACGCCCAAGGGCGATTTCAAAGGCATCGCCTTCATGATGAACGGCACGCGGATCGTACGGATCGACGTCGAAAGCGGCAACCACACGACCGACAGGGGCGCGAAGATTGGCGACAGCGAGGCCCGGATCAAACGCCTGTATAAAGGCAGCTATAAAGTTTCCCGGCATAAATATTTCGACGCCGGGCGTTATATTGAAATCGAGATTAAGGGCGGGCGATATAGCATTATTTTCGAGACCGACGGGAAGCGTGTCACGACCTACCGCGTGGGGAGACCCGAACAAGTCGGGTACGTCGAACGTTGCTCTTAAACGGCCGCAGCCTAATGACTTGCACCCAACCCCTCACCACCGAGCCTCTCATCTACATTGAACCGTGCCGATAGCGTTTCATTACGGTTGGATTCTAAATCCATTGCATTATTTTTTTTGTTTGACATGCGCTCATGTTGCCGCATACAGTCCGGCGCCATGAGTTGCGCAAGAGCCGTGGATTCTGGTTCAGTTGTAGATTTCATCGCCCTCTAGAAAGACAACCTCACAGCCGTAAACTGTTAACGTAAAGTCGGGTAACCAGAGCGGGAGGACTCCATGAGAATTAACCACGTAAGCAAAAGCAGGAGAAACAGCGCCGTGAAATTACTATTAACCATGGGGCTGGTCACCACGCTCGTCGCAGGGGTCGCGACGTCCGCCCAAGCTCAGTCCGGTGTCGCGCAGCAGCAAGCCGAAACCGGCATCACCACTTTCTATTACTCACATAAATCCAACGCCGTCGGGAAGATGAATGCTGAAAAAAACCGTGGCAAATATACCCGCATGTATTATGACAACACGCGTCGGCAGTGGGCTGTCGACGTCAGCAACGGCTTGATGAGCTCAAACAGCCCGGCGAGCGCACCGACGACAAATGAATCGACGGCCTCACAACCGCAGACGGGCTCGAATATTTATTACTACGACTACAAGTCGAATGCGGAAGGGAAACTCAAGGCCGAAAAAGATCGAGGCAAAAGGGCTAGAATGTTTTATGACAACGGGCGTCGTAAATGGGCTGTTGAAGTCGCTAATGGCTTGCCGGCCGCCACTAATACGGGACGGACTGAATCAGGAAGCACAACCGCGACGGGCGGCGTCGGCCGTCTTCCTAACGGCGCCACCATTCTTTATTTTC
>DASVSK010000584.1:0-19447 GCA_036388135.1 Pyrinomonadaceae bacterium
GTAGCTCGGCGAGACGCGCTGCCGCGCCCTTGTCACCAGCGAGCCGACCGAGACGGGCGCGCCGCCGGCGGCGGCGGGCGTCTGCGGCTGACCCGCGCCGGGGGGCTGCGCGTCGGTCGAAGAAGGTCTGGCCGCCTGCGCGTTCGCGGCCGGAGGCTTCGGCTCGGCGCGCGGCGCGGCGGTCTTCGGGGTCGCGATGGCGGCGGCGGCCGGCGCGGGCGTCGGGCGCGCGGCGGGCGGCGCGCTGATGCTGGCGATGCGCATGTCCGAGGAGAAGAGGTGCTGGCGCGCCTCCGACACCTCCGACTGCCAGCGCGCCCTATCCTGGTCGTGGCGGGCGATGCGCATGCGGACGGTCGCCGCGTCTTCGAGCAGCGCCGCCGCGTCGAGCCCACGCGAGCGTTCGCCCCTGCCCTTCGACTGCTCGGCGTGGAGCGACTTCGCCTGCTCGACGACGCGGTCGAGGAGCCCGCGCAACTGCTCGACGTCGCCCGCGGCCTCCGGCGGCAGCTCCGACGAGTCGGCCACGTTGACGCCGAAGGCGCGGTATCGTTCGAGGTGCGTCCGGACGGCGTTGACCATCTGCCCGGCGAGGGCGAAGTAGGAGTGCGTCGCGGCGTCGCCGGCCTGACCGGCGGGGCGCGCGCGGAACGCCTCGTCGAGCAGGGCGGCGGCGCGCGAGTAGTCGGGCATCTCGACGAGGACGGCCATCAGCAGCACGCGCGCCACGTCCCGCACCGACTCGTCCCTGGAAGCGGAGCGCAGCCCCTCCAGCTCGCCCGCGGCGGCCGCGAGCTTCCCGATGGCCGCGAGCGCGCGCGCGCGGGAGAGACGCTTCTGCGCGGCGTCGGTCTCGGCCGCGGCCGGGGACGGCTCTGCCGCGGCGGCGGCGGTCGAGACGGCGGCCGGCTCGGCGGGCGTCGCCTGCTGTGTCTGGGAGTTTGCGCCGAACGGCGGTGCGAAGGCGCACGAGAGCGCGAGGACGGTTCCGGCGAAGATGCGCGGGGGGATGAGCTGGCGCGATGAATTCACTATTAAGACTCCGTAAATTCAAAAGCGAGCAACAAGGCTCGCCTGAAGACCACACACGTTTGAGGTGGTCATTATGCCCGCGTCCGCCGGCGCGTTCAACCTGCGGGAGGATGAACGCCGCGGCCTCGGGCGTGTTCAGTCTCAGGGGATGTGGGCCGTCGGGGTAAGACTGACCCGGTCGTCGCCGCCCGCGCTTCCGTTCCGGCCCGGCGCGAGTGACGCGAGGCTGCGCGAGATGCGCTCGCGGATGGCGCGCGCGCGCTGCTTGATGAGCGGCTCGTCGAGCGTGAGCAGGCGGCGGTCGCGCATCACGACGCGCCCCTCGATGACGACGGTGCGCACGTCCGCGGCCTTCGTCGCGTAGACGAGGTGCGAGTAGATGTTGTAGCGCGGCGTCTGGTGGAGCCCGTCGAGGTCGACGACGACGAGGTCGGCGCGCTTCCCCGTCTCGATGGAGCCGATGTCGGACTCCATGTGGAGGGCGCGCGCGCCGCCGATGGTCGCCAGCGCCAGCGCCTCCTCGGCCGTCAGCACCTTCGGGTCGTTGGTCGTCAGCTTGTGCAGCTTCGCCGCCGTGTCCATCTCCTCCCACATGTCGAGGTCGTTGTTCGACGCCGCGCCGTCAGTGCCGAGCCCCAGCGCCACCCCCGCCCGCAGCATCTGCGGCACGGGCGCGACGCCCGACGCGAGCTTCATGTTCGACTGCGGGTTGTGCACCGAGCCGACGCCGTGCCGCTTGAGCAGGTTGACCTCGCCCTCGGTCAGGTGGACGGTGTGGGCGGCGACGGTGCGCGGGGAGAGGAAGCCTATGCGCGCGAGGTACTCGACGGGACTCGCGCCGTGGTCGCGCGTGACGTCCTCGACCTCCTTGCGCGTCTCGGCGACGTGCGTGACGACGGGCGCGCCCGTGCGGTCGGAGAAGGCGCGCACCTCGCGCAGGTGCGCCTCGGAGACGGTGTAGGGCGCGTGCGGCGCGACGGCCGGCGTGATGAGCCGGTTCCCCTTCCAGCGCTCGACGAAGCGCGCGACGTAGGCCATCGCGGCGGGCCACGTCTTGTTGTCGGGCACGGGGAAGTCGATGACCGTCTCGCCGAGCAGGGCGCGCACGCCCGCGCGCTCGGTCTCCTCGGCGATGGCGTCCTCGAAGTAATACATGTCGCAGTAGGTCGTCGTCCCGCCGCGTATCATCTCGGCGAGGCCGAGCTGCGTGCCCGCGCGGACGAACTCCTCGGTGACGTTCTTGGCCTCGGCGGGGAAGATGTACTTCGTCAGCCACTCGTTGAGGTCGAGGTCGTCGGCGAGGCCGCGGAAGAGCGTCATCGGGATGTGCGTGTGCCCGTTGACGAGGCCGGGGATGACGGCGCGGCCGCGCGCGTCGACGACCTGGCGCGCCGCGTGACCCCGCAGGACGTCGGCCCTCTTCCCCACGGCCACGACGCGCCCGCCCGCGACCGCGACCGCGCCGTCCTCGATGACGCGGCGGCCGGCGTCCATCGTCACGACCGTCCCGCCGCTGACGATGAGGTCGACCGGCGTCGGCCTCTGCCGCTGCCGCGCGGACGCCGACGCCGGCAGGGCCGCCTGCGAAAGGAGGACGAGGCACAGGAGCAGTCGCTTGATTGATGTTTTCATTCCGCTATGTCGGGGTCCCGGGCTTTAGAGCCGGTCTGAATGTAAAGGCCGAACTCACTTCCGCTCGACGCCGGTCTCTTCGAGGAACCCCGAGTCGAAGGGGTGCGGGAGCAGCTCCTTCATCTGGAACGTCTCGGTGTCGCCGCGCAGGTTGGCGAGGACGACGGGGATGTCGCCGCAGAACTCCCAGATGACCTGGCGGCACGCGCCGCAGGGCGGCGTCAGGCGCTCGGTGTCGACGACGACGGCGAGGCGCTTGAACTTGCGCTCGCCCTCCGAGAGCGCCTTCCAGATGGCGACGCGCTCGGCGCAGATGGTCTGCTCGTAGGCCGCGCTCTCGATGTTGCAGCCCGTGTAGACGACGCCGCCCCCGGCTTCGAGCGCCGCGCCGACGCAGAAGTTCGAGTAGCGCGCCAGCGCGCACCGGCGCGCGTCGGTCGCGCGCCTGATGATGTCGCGCAGCTCGTCGGTCTGTTTGTCCGTGCTCACTTACCCTCCCTGCTCCACCCCGAGCCCGACGGTGACGGAGGCCGCCACGGCGTCCTTCGCCTCGTCGCGCGTCTTGCGCGCGTCGGCCAGCCGCTCGCGGATGCGCCCCGAGAGGAGGCTGATGCTCACGAGGTTGTGCCCGCCCTCGGGGATGATGACGTCGGCGCATCGCTTCGACGGCTCGACGAACTGCGTGTGCATCGGGCGTACGGTGTTGAGGTACTGCTCGATGACCGACTCGACCGTGCGGCCGCGCTCGGCGACGTCGCGGCGGAGCCGGCGGATGAAGCGTATGTCGTCGGGCGTGTCGACGTAGACGCGGATGTCCATCTCGTCGAGCAGGCGCTTTTCGGCGAAGATGAGGATGCCCTCGATGATGATGATCGGCTGCGGCTCGACGTGCAGGGTCTCCGGGCGGCGCGAGTGCGTCCTGAAGTCGTAGAGCGGGACTTCGGCGGCCCGGCCCGCCTTCAGCGCGCGGAGGTGCTCGACGAGCAGGTCGTTGTCGATGGCGTCCGGGTGGTCGAAGTTGGCGACCTGCCGGAAGTCGAGCGGGAGCTGGTCGAGGTCGCGGTAGTACGAGTCCTGCTGGAGGAAGACGACCTCGTCCTTGCTCACCGATTCCAGAATCCGGTTCGCCACGGTCGTCTTCCCCGACCCCGTCCCGCCGCAGATGCCGATTATCATTCGTCGCTCCGCTCCGAAGTAGACAGTAGTCAGTAGTCAGTAGTCAGTAGAAAATCCTTCAGGAGCCGGGCGTCCGGCGTGTCAGTGTCAACAGTCGCAGAGCGGAGCCTACTGTCTACTGTCTACTGTCTACTGTCTACTGTAGTTTCGGTATCACTCGCCTCAGCAGCCCGGCGAAGGTCACGCGGACGCGCTCGCCGGTCTCGATGACCTCCTCGTGGTTGATGGGCTTGTCGAGGACGCCGGCGGCCATGTTGGTGATGCAGGAGAGCCCGAGCACGCGCAGCCCCATCTGGCGTGCGACGAGGGCCTCGGGGACGGTGCTCATGCCGACGGCGTCCGCGCCGAGCAGGCGCAGCATGCGTATCTCGGCGGGCGTCTCGTAGCTGGGGCCGGTGAGCGCGGCGTAGATGCCGCGCCGAAGCTCCAGCCCCATCTCGCGCGCCTCGGTGATGGCCGCGTCCTGGTACTCGCGGTCGTAGACCTCCGTCATGTCGGGGAAGCGCGGGCCGAAGCGCGGGTCGTTGCGGCCGAGCAGCGGGTTGGTGCCCATCAGGTTCAGGTGGTCGCTGATGAGGATGAGCGCGCCCTGCTCGTAAGAGTTGTTCAGGCCCCCGGCGGCGTTCGTCAGCACGAGGCTCTTCGCGCCGAGGAGCCCCAGCACGCGGACGGGGAACGTCACCTCTTCGAGCGTGTAGCCCTCGTAGAAGTGAAAGCGCCCCTGCATGGCCGCCACGCCGACGCCGCCGACGCGCCCCGCGACGAGCCGGCCGGCGTGCCCCTCGACGGTCGGGCTCGCGAAGCCCGGTATCTCTTCGTATGGGACGGACTCCGCGTCCTCCAGCTCGTCGGCGAAGGCCCCGAGGCCGCTCCCGAGGACGAGCGCGACGCGCACGTCGAGGTCGGCGCGCGAGCGTATGAAGCGCGCGGCGTGCTCGGCGCGCTCGTAAAGGGTTTCGTGGTGCTGGCTCTCCGGAATCGTCATCGTCGCCTCTGCCGCCGGGCTCCCTCAGCGCTGTTTGTCCTGGTCGCCCTTGTCCTTCTCGTCGTAGAAGAGGATGTTGAAAACTAACACGAGCGCGCCGACGGCCGCCAGCAGGAAGAAGATCATGGCGATGGCCGGGTAGCCTAGGATGGTCAGGCTCGACTCGACCCGCATCATCAGCGCCGCGCCGACGATGAGCGCGGCGAGGAGCAGCCCGACCGTGATGCGGTTGGCTATCTTGTGGAGGCTGGCGAGCAGGCTGTGCTCGTCGATGGCGTCGACGTCGATGTGGATGCCCTTGTTGGTCAGCGTGTCGACGAGCTGGTTGACGCGCGAGGGCAGCTTGTCGACGAACTCCTTGAGCTCCAGCACCGTCCCGTAGATGTTGCCGGCCGAGAGGCTCTTCTTCAGCCGCCGCTGCATGATGACGTCGGCCCAGTTGCGGATGGCGAAGTTCGGGTCGAACTTCGGGTCGAGCGTGTGGACGACCTGGTCGAGATTGAGGAGCGTCTTGGCGATCATCGTGAACTCGGGCGGCAGCCGGAAGTCGGCCTCTCCCGCGATCTGCTGGATGCGCAGGACGACGCGCCCCGAGTTGAGGTTCTCAAGCTGCGCGTTCTGGTTTTCGAGGACGAGGTCAGCGACGTGGCGGCGGAAGGCCTTCTCGTCGAAGCCGGGCTTGCCCTCGCCCACCCGGATGGTGATGTCGGCCGCGTCGTCGCCCTTCCCCTCGCTGATGGCGAGCAGGAGCTGGATCAGGCTCTCCTGGAAGCGCGGCGAGATGCGCGCGACCATGCCGAGGTCGATGAGGGCAACGCGTCCGTCGTCGGTGAGGAAGACGTTGCCCGGGTGCGGGTCGGCGTGGAAGAAGCCGTCGATCAGTATCTGCTGGAGGTACGCCTGGAAGAGGTGCTCGGCGAGCTGGTAGCCGTCGAGCTCGATCTTGGCGAGCGGCGAGAGCGAGGTGATCTTCCGGCCGCTGATGTAGTCCATCGTCAGCACGCGCGAGGTGGTGAAGTCCTCGACGGGCTGCGGGACGACGATGCGGTCGAAGTCGCGCAGGTTGTTGGCGAAGATGACGAGGTTGCGCGCCTCAAGCCGGTAGTCCAGCTCGCGCAGGAGGTTCTTGCGGAACTCTTCGAGCAGCGGCGAGAACTCGTACTTGCGCCCGGCCTCGGTGTGCGTGTCGAGGAAGGCGGCCATGTCGCCGAGCACGTCCATGTCCTTCGACATCTCCTCGCGGATGCCGGGGCGCTGCACCTTGACGACCACCTCGCGGCCGTCGCGCAGCGCCGCCCGGTGCACCTGCCCGAGCGAGGCGGCCGCGATGGGCGTCGCGTCGAAGCGCGAGAACGCCTTCGAGATGCGCACGCCCAGCTCGCCGTTGACGATCTGCTCGACCTCGGTGAAGGGGAAGGGCCCGACCTTGTCCTGGAGCCGCGTGAGGGCTTCGATGTAGGGCTGCGGCAGCAGGTCGGCGCGGGTCGAGAGGAGCTGCGCGAGCTTGATGAAGGTCGGCCCCATCTTCTCGACGTCGGCCGCCAGCTCCTCCATCTTGGCGGGCGAGACCTGCACGTCCTGCGTGCCCTCGATGGTCTCCTCCAGCCCGGCGCTCCTGACGAGGTCCGCGCGCCCGTACCTCATCAACAGCAGCGCCATGTCCTTGTAGCGCTTCAAGTGTTCCGGCCTGAGCGAGATAGCCATAAGAATGGGTAGACAGTAGTCAGCGGTCAGTAGAAAAACCTTATGCGGTGAATGAGCTGGTCGCCCCCCGAACTAATTTACTACTGTCTACTGTCTACTGACTACCGCCTACTTTTCTTTCTGGTACGGGATGCCGAGGGCGCGCGGGGCGCGCGAGGTGCCGATGAAGCCCGCGAGGACGACGATGGTCAGCACGTAGGGGATGATCTGGACGAACTGCGTCGGTATCTCCTCGCCGCCGAAGTGGACGCCCTGGAGCTGGATGGCGACGGCCTCCGTGAAGCCGAAGAGCAGGCAGGCGAGCATCGTCTGGACGGGACGCCACTTGCCGAAGATGAGCGCGGCGAGCGCGATGAAGCCCCGCCCCGCGCTCATGTTGCGCGTGAACAGGGACGACTGGCCGATGGAGAGGTACGCGCCGCCGATGCCGGCGAGCGCGCCCGACAAAAGCACCGCCGTGTAGCGCAGGAGCTTGACGCTCACGCCCGCCGCGTCGGCCGCCTCCGGGTTCTCGCCCACCGCGCGCAGCCGCAGCCCGTACGGCGTGTAGTAGAGCACGTAGTAGGTGACGGGGACGAGCAGGAAGGCGATGACGACTGGCGTGAGCGGTATCAACTGCTCCCTCGGTATCTGCGGCGTCGAGCCCGACGAGAGGAAGAACGCGCCGCTCAACAGCGCGGGCACGCCGGTCATCAGGATGTTGATGGCGGTGCCCGAGACGACCTGGTCGGCGCGGTAGCGGATGCAGGCGACGGCGTGGACGCCCGCGACGGCCGCGCTCGCCGCCACCGCCGCGAGCAGCCCCACCCACGGGTCGCCCGCGTACCACGTGACCGAGGCCGCCGTGAACGCCCCGGCCAGCATCAAGCCTTCGAGCGCGATGTTGATGACGCCCGAGCGCTCCGAGAACATCCCGCCGAGCGCCGCCAGAAGCAGCGGCGTCGCCAGCCTGATGGCCGAGTAGAGCAGGCCGAGGTTGAATATTTCAGTCATAAGAAAAAGTAGACAGTAGTCAGTAGACAGTAGTCAGTAGAAAACCCTTCGGAGTCGAGACGTCAGCGTTTCAGTGTCAGCGACCGCGGCGCGGGGCGCTACTGGCTACTGACTACTGTCTACTGTCTACTCCCTTCCCTCAAATCTTCGACCTCTTGAGGAGGCCGAACCTGCTGAACGGGCCGCGGAAGAGTTGCTCGGCCGCGACGAAGAGGATGACGACGGCCTGCAAGACTTCGACGAGGTCTTTGGTGACGTGCTCGGAGAAGGCGTCGACGAAGATGCCGCCGCGAATCAGCATGCCGAACAGCAGCGCCGCGAGGAAGACCCCGACCGGGTGGTTGCGCCCGAGCAGCGCCACCGCGATGCCCGTGAACCCGTAGCTCGCCGAGAACCCGTCGTAGTAGCGGTAGCGGTAGCCGAGCACCTCGCTGATGGCGACCATCCCGGCGAGCCCCCCCGAGACCGCCATCGCCAGCACGATCTGCTTGCGCACGTTGATGCCGCCGTACTCGGCGGCCGAGGGGTTCGCGCCCGTCGCGCGAATCTCGTAGCCCCACTTCGTCCGCCACAGGAAGACGTAGACGAGCGCGCACGCGAGGATGGCGAGCAGGAAGGCGACGTTGAGGGGGAGCCGCTGCGGCAGCCCCGGCACGAAGTCGCCGAGGCGCGGGATGTGCGCCGCCGCGCCGATGGGCACGGTCTGCATGATGGGGTCGCCACCCGCCTTGAAGTAGTACTGCGTGAAGTAGCTGACGAGCGCGATGGCGATGAAGTTGAGCATGATGGTCGTGATGACCTCGTGCGCCCCGAACCGCGCCTTGAGCCACCCCGGAACAGCGCCCCACGCCGCGCCGACCGCCACCGCCGTCAGCACCGCCAGCGGGACGAGGACGACCGCCGGCAGGCTCGCCCAGCCGTACTCGACGGGCGCGCCGGCGAAGTCCTTGACGACCGTCCCGCCGAGCTTGATCGAGACCCACGCGGTCGCGAACGCCGCCACGTAGAGCTGCCCCTCCGCGCCGATGTTGAGCAGCCCGCAGCGGAAGGCGACCGCCACCGCGAGCCCCGTGAAGATGAGCGGCGTCGCGTAGAAGAGCGTGTACCCGATGCCGTCCGGCCACGTCAGCGCGCTCCCCAGCAGCAGCCCGTAGACCTCGAACGGGTTGTCGCCGATCATCCACACGACGACGCCGCCGACGACGAACGCCACCGCCACGGCGATGAAGGGGAAAAGCAGTTCGCGGAGAAGTTTCATAGAATTTAAGCAGACGGTAGTCAGTAGTCAGTAGTCAGTAGAAAAGCCTTCGTCATATCGAATCGTTCGAGTGTCAGCAGCGTCGTCCTCAGAGCGGAGCCTACTGTCTACTGACTACTGTCTACTGACTACTACTTCCCGCCCCCGGTCATCAGGAGGCCGATCTCCTCCTGCGTGGCCCGGCGCGGGTCGACCTCGCCGACGACGCGGCCGTGGTAGAAGACGAGCAGGCGGTCGGCGAGCGACGTGACCTCTTCGAGCTCGGCCGAGACGAGGAGGATGGCGCACCCCTCGTCGCGCAGCCCGACCAGCTTGCGGTGGATGAACTCGATGGCCCCGATGTCCACGCCGCGCGTCGGCTGCGAGACGAGCAGGAGCTTGGGCTTCAGCCCGAACTCGCGGCCGATGATGAGCTTCTGCTGGTTGCCGCCGGAGAGCGCGCGCGCCGGGAGGTCGGGGTTCGCGGGGCGCACGTCGAAGTCGCGTATCAGCTCCGCGGCGCGGGCGCGTATGCCGCCGAGGTCGAGGAGCGGCCCGGCGGAGACGGCAGGGCGGCGGTGGTGTACGCCGAGGATGGAGTTTTCCGACAGGTCGAAGTCGAGCAGGAGCCCGCGCCGGTGCCGGTCTTCCGGGATGTGCGCGATGCCCATCTCCAGGCGCTCGCGCGCGCCCGCGCGCGTGACGTCGCGCCCGCCGAAACGCACCTCGCCGCTCAGGCGCGCGGCGGGGGCGAGGCCGGCGAGCGCCTCGATCAGCTCGGTCTGTCCGTTGCCCTCGACGCCCGCGACGCCGACTATCTCGCCCGCCCTCACCTCGAACGAGACGTCGCGCAGCCCCCGCTCGCCGCCGCCCGCCGTCACCGTCAGGCGCTTCACGTCGAGCACCGTCTTGCCCGGCCGCGCGTCCGGCTTCTCGACGCGCAGCAGCACGTCGCGGCCGACCATCATGCGCGCGAGGTCGGCCGCGCCCGTCTCCGCGGTCTTGACGCGCCCGACGACGCGCCCGTCGCGCATCACCGTCACGTCGTCCGAGATGGCGAGCACCTCCGAGAGCTTGTGCGTGATGATGATGACGGTCTTGCCCTGCTCGCGCATGCGGCGGAGGATGGCGAAGAACTCTTCGACCTCCTGCGGCGTCAGCACCGCGGTCGGCTCGTCGAGGATGAGCAGGCGCGCGCGGCGGTAGAGCGCCTTCAGAAGCTCGACGCGCTGCTGCTGCCCGACCGAGAGGTCGTGGACGAGCGCGTCCGGGTCGACCGAGAGGCGGAACTCGTCCGAGAGGGCGCGTATCTCATTCGCCGCCTTCCGCAAGTCTATCGAGGCGGCCGAGCCCGGCTCCGCGCCGAGCACGATGTTCTCGGCCACGGTCATCGTGTCCACCAGCATGAAGTGCTGGTGAACCATGCCGATGCCGAGCCGGATGGCGTCGTGCGGCGTCTGAATCTGGCGCGGCTCGCCGTCGACGACCGTCTCGCCCGAGTCGGCCGTGTAGAAGCCGTAGGCGATGCGCATCGCCGTCGACTTCCCCGCCCCGTTCTCGCCCACGATGGCGTGAATCGTGCCCGGCTCGACCCTGATGTCGATGTGGTCGTTGGCGAGCACGTCGCCGAAGCGCTTGGTGATTGCCCGGAGTTCCAGCATAGGAATAAAGTTAAAGGGGTCGGAAAGGCCGCGCGCGTGCCGCGGCCCGGCCTCGGCTACTGCTTCTTCTGCGCCATCGCGTCCACCACCTCTATCTCGCACCTGACCTGGTCGGCCTCGGCGGCCGGGGCGGCGCTCCTCCTCTTGTCGCAGTCGATGATCTTGGCCCGCGCCGCCTCGACCTCGGCGATGACCTGCGGCGGGATGAGGTCCCGGTTGAACTGGTCGAGCGTGTAGGCGACGCCGTCCTTGTCGAGGCCGAAGACCTGCCTGCCGGTGCGGAAGCGCCCCTCGGTCACCTGCTTGACGGCGTCGTAGACGACGTTGTCCACGCGCTTGACCATGCTGGTGAGGACGAAGCCGGGCTTGACGCCGTTCTGGTTCGAGTCGACGCCGATGACGTAGCGCCGGGCGCGCCCCTGCTCGTCGCGCCCCGACTGCTCGGCCGCGTCGAAGGCACCGAGGCCGGAGTTGCCGGCGGCGGTGAAGATGACGTCGGCGCCCTTGCCCATCTGCGACAGCGCCAGCTCCTTACCCTTGCCGGGGTTGTTCCACGCCGCGTCCGTGACGCCGACGTAGTTGGCGATGACCTCGGCCTTCGGGTTGACCGACTTCGCCCCCTGCTCGTAGCCGCGGTAGAAGCGGTGTATGAGCGGGATGTCCATGCCGCCGACGAACCCGAGCACGCCCGTCTTCGACGTCCGCGCGGCCATCATGCCGACGAGGTAAGAGCCCTCGTGCTCCTTGAAGGCGAGCGAGGCGACGTTCGGCAGCTCGCTCGCGCCGTCGACGATGGCGAACTTGATGTCCGGGTAGTCCTTCGCCACGATCTCCATGATGGGGGCCTGCGCGAAGCCGACGCCGATGATGAGGTCGTAGCCGCGCTCGGCGAAGGCGCGCATGGCCGGCTCGATGGAGGTCGGGTTGCCCGGCTCGACGTCGCGCAGCAGGATGCCGAGCGAGGGCTTGTCGCAGGGCGTGCCGTCGGCGCGCCTGCCCGTCTCGGCGCACTTCACGCCGTCGTAGGCCGCGGCGTTGAAGGAGCGGTCGTCCTTGCCGCCGATGTCGAAGACGATGCCGACGCGCACCTTGCCGCGCTCGTCGGCGCGCAAGTCCTGTCGGCAGGAGGCGCCGCCCGCCATGAGTGCGCACGCCAGGGCGGCGGCCAGTAACAGTCTCAACTTCATTGCGCGATTACTTCCTTGATGAGTTCGGGGACGTGGTCGGGGGCCGCCTCGCCCACCTCGTAGGCGGCGCGGATGCGCTCCGCGGCGGCGTCCGAGCGCGCGCCGGGGCGGCAGTAGAGCAAGCCCAGCGGCTCGCCCGCGCTCACCTGATGGCCGACGCGCGCGCGCGCCAGGTAGCCGACCGCGGGGTCTATCTCGTCCTCGACGCGCGCGCGGCCGCCGCCGACCGAGGCCAGCGCGCGGCCGACCTCCGCCGCGTCGACCGAGACGACGTAGCCGGCGCGCTCGGATTCTACCCTGACTTCGCGCACCGTCAAGTCCGAGAGGCGGTCGGGGTCGTCGCAGACGCGCGGGTCGCCGCCCTGCGCCTCGACGTTGCGTCGGAAGCGTTCGAGCGCCGCGCCCGACTCGAGCGCGCGCGTCACGCGCGCCCGCGCCTCTTCGAGCGACACGGCCGCGGAGAGCGCCACCATCCGCGCGGCCAGCTCCAGCGAGAGGTCGCGCACGTCGCGCGCCTCGTCGCCCGACTCGCCGCGCATGATGCGGATGCACTCCTGCACCTCGTTGGCGTTGCCGACCGCGAGGCCGAGCGGCTGGCTCATGTCGGTCAAAAGCGCCTCGGTGTGGACGCCGCAGGAGTGCCCCGTGCGGACGAGCGCCCTGGCGAGCGCGCGCGCCCGCCCCTCGTCGCGCATGAACGCGCCGCTGCCCGTCTTGACGTCGAGCACGAGCGCGCCGAGTCCCGCCGCGAGCTTCTTCGACATGATGGAGGCGACGATGAGCGGGATGGACTCGACCGTCTCGGTCGCGTCGCGCAGCGCGTAGAGCCTCTTGTCGGCGGGCGCTATCTCGGCCGTCTGCCCCATCATCGCGTAGCCGACGCTCCCCAGCACGCGGCGGAACTCGGAGAGGTCGAGGTGGACGCGGTAGCCGGGGATGGCTTCGAGCTTGTCGAGCGTGCCGCCGGTGTGGCCGAGGCCCCGCCCCGAGATCATCGGCACGGCCACGCCGCAGGCGGCGGCGAGCGGCGCGATGACGAGCGAGGTCTTGTCGCCGACGCCGCCCGTCGAGTGCTTGTCGGCCTTCGGCAGCTCGACGTCGGAGAAGTCGAGCACCTCGCCCGACCCGAGCATGGCCTGCGTCAGCGCCTCCATCTCGCCGGTCGTCATCCCGTTGAAGTAGACGGCCATCAGCAGCGCCGACGACTGGTAGTCGGCCCAAGAGCCGTCCACCACGCCCCGCACGAACGACGCGACCTCCTCGCGCGACAGCTCGCCGCCGTCGCGCTTGTGCCGGATGATGTCCTGTGGCCGCATATTTATCGAAGCTCAGACGCGCCCGCCGACGCCGCCGGGGCCGCCCGTAAACTCAAGCGCGTGCCCGTCATCTCTGCACACCCGGCGGTCGTCACTCACACGCGTTCAAGGAGGACGACGGCCTGCACTGTGACGGCGCGCCACTCGCCGACGGCGTCGAGCCCCTCGCCCGACTTGGCCTTGACGCTGACGCAGTCGGCCCCGACGCCGAGGACTTCGGCGAGTCGCTCGCGCATCTCCGTGACGTAGGGGCGCAGGCGCGGGCGCTCGATCATGACGGTGGCGTCGGCGTTGACGACGCGGAAGCCGCGCTCGCTCGCCAGCCACATCACGCGCGCGAGGAGTTGCAGGCTGTCGGCGTCCTTCCAGCGCGGGTCGCCGTCCGGGAAGTGGAGGCCGATGTCTCCCTCACACATCGCCCCGAGCACCGCGTCCGTCAGCGCGTGCGCCAGCGCGTCCGCGTCCGAGTGCCCCTCGGCCCCGCGCTCCGACTCGACCACGACGCCGCCCAGAACGAGCGGACGCCCCTCCGCCAGGCGGTGCGTGTCGTGCCCGATGCCGATGCGAAACATAGGAACAGTAGACAGTAGTCAGTAGACAGTAGTCAGTAGAAAAGCCTTCGGGGTCGAAACGTCGCGGTTACAGCGGCAGCGGCCGCAGCGCGGAGCGCTACTGTCTACTGACTACTGTCTACTGTCTACTCTTCAACAGTATCTCCGCCAGCTCGAAGTCGCGCGGGGTCGTGATCTTGACGTTGTGAGCGCCGCCCTCGACGACGCGGACGCGCTCGCCCAGGCGCTCGACCAGCGCGCTACAGTCCGTAACTTCCGCCGAGAGCGCGCCGGGCTGTCCGTAGGCGCGGCGCAGCAGCTCGTAGCGGAAGCACTGCGGCGTCTGCGCCTGCCAGAGCCGCGCTCGCTCCGGTGTGCGGACTACGCAGCCGCCCTCCACCTCTTTCACGGTCTCGACGGCAGGCGCGGCGAGGATGGCCGCGCCGGACGCCTCGGCCTCCCGCACCGTGCGGTCGATTTCGCCCGGCGTGACGAAGGGGCGGACACCGTCGTGAACCGCGACCACGCCGACCCCGCTCCCTTCCAGCGACCTCAGGCCGTGCCACACCGACTCGGCGCGCGTCTCGCCCCCGCCGACCGCGCGCGAGACCTTAACGAGGCCGTGCGCCGCGGCGAGCGACAGCAGCTCTTCGCACGCGTCGGCGGGCAGGACGACGACCGTCTCGCCGACCGTCTCGCACAGCTCGAAGCGCGAGAGCGTGTGAATGATGATTGGGATGCCGGAGATTTCCCGGAACTGCTTGGCCCGCCCGCCGCCCGCCCGGCTCCCCCGCCCGGCGGCGACGATGATAGCAACATTCATAAAGGCGGTGACGAGCGATGCTTGAGGGGGAGGGAGAGGCGAGGCTCGCTTCTCTTCCTCGTCACTTACCACACGCCACTCAGGACTGCTCCGGCTCCACGCTGCGGACGGGCGTCTGCTGCTGCTGGCGCTGCTGGAAGGAGCGGCGCTGCTGGCCGCCGCCGGCGTGCGCCGGGGCGGGGCCGCCGTTCTCCGTGTCCTCCCAGAGCCGGCCGAAGATCATCTTGCCCGCGGTCGTCTGGAGCACGCTGGTGACGGCGATGTCGGCGTTCTTACCGATCATGCGGCGCGCGTTGTCGACCACGACCATCGTCCCGTCGTCGAGGTAGGCGACGCCCTGGTTGTACTCCTTCCCCTCCTTCAGGATGAAGACGCGCATCGCCTCGCCGGGCAGCACCACGGGCTTCAGAGAGTTCGCCAGCTCGTTGATGTTCAGGACCTGTATGCCGTGGAGCTGCGCCACCTTGTTGAGGTTGAAGTCGTTGGTGACGACCACGCCGTCCAGGCTCTTCGACAGTTCGAGCAGCTTGAGGTCGACCTCTTTGACGGCCGGGAAGTCCGTGTCGACGACCTGGATGTCGAGCGTCGAGTTGCCCTGAAGGCGGTTGAGCATGTCGAGCCCGCGCCTGCCCCTCTGCCGCTTGGAGGAGTCGGGCGAGTCGGCCACCTGCTGTAGCTCGCGCAGGATGAACTGCGGGATGACGATGGTGCCGGAGAGGAAGCCGGTCTCGGCCACGTCCGCGATGCGGCCGTCGATGATGACCGAGGTGTCGAGAATCTTCACGTCGCGGCGCGTGGCCTTGTCGCTGAAGATGCCGCCGAGCGCCGTCAGGTCGAGGTAGTCGCCCTTCGCCGCGCCGACCATCAGCCCGATGTAGGCCATGATGAAGGCCAGCGCCAGCGTGAGAAAGACCTTGGTCGAGGGGTGGACTGCGCCCGCCTCCTGGTAGCTGATGAGGAACCCGATCAGCACGCCGCCGACGATGCCCATCATCGAGCCGATGCCCGCCCCGATCAGCGTCTTCAGCGACGCCTGCTGGATGCGCATCTCGAAGAGGATGATGACGGACGCGATCAGGAGCGCGAGGGCGGCCGAGAAGCAGTGGGTCGGGATGCCGAGCATCGTCGTGCGGCCGGGTGTCGCGTGGCCGATGGGGTCGAGCAGGTACCCCGCACCGATGAGGATTCCGATGAAAACAACCCGTATGAGAATTGTGTTCGTCCGCATGACGCCGAGGATATTAACACTTTATTACGCGTCTGTCTCTGACGAAAGCGGGGGCGCTGGCGCGCCGGCCCCGGCCTCCGCGCGCGCGCTGGCGGCGCTCATTTCGACCGCGCAACGCCGGTTCTGAAACTTGTTCCGCTTCGCCCACGACAGGCACCCCGGGCAGACGTCCGCGTCCGACTCGGGCGCGACTATCTCGTGCGCCTCCATCAGCTCGACCCCGCACACGGCCCCGGCCGCCGCGTAAGGCTCGACCAACGAGTCCTGCCCCAAATCGTGAATGTAATGCCCGGCCATCGTCTTAAAATCCGTCCTTAAAAAGCGTTTCCAAAGTCACTCTAAAAAAGCTCTTCCAGCGCCTCCTCGACCGAGCGGACGCCGACCGTCCGCACGCCGAGGAGGCGTTCGAGCCCCGCCGTGTTCGACGCCGGCATGACTATCTTTTTGAAGCCGAGCGCCTGCGCCTCGCGCGCGCGCGCCTGCGCTTGCATCGCGCCGCGCACCTCGCCCGTCAGGCCCACCTCCCCGAAGACGGCCGTCTTCGGGTCGACCACGACGTTCCGGTAGCTCGACACGATGGCGGCGACGACGCCGAGGTCTGCGGCCGGCTCGTCTATCTCGAACCCGCCGACGACGTTGAGGAAGACGTCGGAGCCCAGCAGGCGCTCAAGCCCCACGCGCCGCGCCAGCACCGCGAGCAGCAGCGCGAGGCGGTTCGCGTTAAAGCCCTGCGCCGTGCGCGCCGGGTAGTTGAACTTCGAGTCGGAGGCCAGCGCCTGAATCTCGACGAGCATGGGGCGCGTGCCCTCCATGCAGGCCGAGACGACCGAGCCGGCGACGTTCTCCGGCCTCCCGTGCAGGAACATCTCCGAAGGATTGGCGACGGGGACGAGCCCCTCGCCCGTCATCTCGAAGACGCCCAGCTCGTTGGCCGCGCCGAAGCGGTTCTTGGTCGCGCGCACGATGCGGTGGTTATGGTGGCGCTCGCCCTCGAAGTAGAGCACCGTGTCCACGATGTGTTCGAGCGCCTTCGGGCCCGCGATGGAGCCCTCCTTGGTGACGTGGCCGATGAGGAAGACCGGGATGGTGCGGTTCTTCGCCAGCATCAGGAACTGCCCCGCCACCTCGCGCACCTGCGAGACCGAGCCCGGCGCGGACTCTATCTTTGAGGAGAAGACGGTCTGGATGGAGTCGACGATGATCGCGCCCGGCTCGTCGCGCTCGACCTCGTCGAGGATGTTTTCGAGGTTCGTCTCGGGCAGCAGGTACAGGTTCGCGGCCTCGACGCCGAGCCGCTCGCCGCGCATCTTTATCTGCCGCTCCGACTCCTCGCCCGAGACGTAGAGCACGCGCTGGCTCTCCCGGCTCAGCCTGTCGGCGACTTGCAGCAGCAGCGTCGACTTGCCGATGCCGGGGTCGCCGCCGATGAGGATGAGGCTGCCCGGGACGATGCCGCCGCCGAGCACGCGGTCGAACTCGTCGATGCCGGACGTGATGCGCGAGTCGTCCTGCGACTCTATCTCGCCGAAGCGCACGGGCTTCACCTCGCGGAGGCGGAAGCCGCCGCGCGCGGCCATGCCCTTCGCCGCGGTCGCCGCCGGCCGCGCCTTCTCCTCGACGAACGAGTTCCACTCGCCGCAGTCGGGGCACTTCCCCAGCCACTTGCGCGACTGGTGCCCGCAGCCCTGACAGACGTAAACCGTCCCCGGTGCCTTCGCCACTTCCCTTCACCCGCGCGACCCCGCGGCGGTAACACACGCCCGCCGGCCCGCGTTCAGACTCAAATTTCTACGGCTGCATTTTACAGCAAAGCGGGCGGACTCCGACCCGCACGGACGCCCCGAACGGCGTCCGCGCTGCTTGACTTTTTAAGCCCCCGGGACTCGGGTCAAAAGCCTTCGGACGGCCGTTTTCGGCTGTAATTTTGATGAAAAGCTCAGAGCAGCTCTCTGATTTTTTCCGTCGGGCGGCCGAGCACGGCGCGTCCGCCGCGCTCGACGATGGGGCGCTGGACGAGGTCTGGATGCTCGGCCATGAGGCGTATGATTTCGTCGTCGGTGAGTTCGCGCCGCGCCAGCCCGAGTTCCTTGTAAACCGCCTCGCCCGTGCGCAAAAGCTCGCGCGGCGCGACGCCCATCTTGGCTATCAGCTCGCGCAGCTTCGCCTCGCCCAGCGGCTCGACGTAGTAGTTGACCTTCTCGTAATCGTAGCCGCCCTCACGGAGCAGCCGGCCGGCCTCCCGACACTTCGTTCACGTGGGCTTCTCGTAGACGGTGATCTTGTCGCTCATAACATTCAAGTAGTCAGTAGTCAGTAGTCAGTAGACAGTAGTCAGTAGAAGACCCTTTCGGGGTCGAATCGTCCGAGTATCAGCGCCAGCAGCCGCAACGCGGAGCGCTACTGGCTACTGACTACTGTCTACTGTCTACTGTCTACTGTTTGAACTCATTCCTCCGCCTTCTCTTCTATCTCAAGGATGTCGCCCTCGGTGAAGAGGTAGGTGCGCATGTGCTTGTCGAAGGCGGGGCTCATGCGGCGCAGGTATTCGAGCGCCATCATGGCGTGCTCGACCTCCTCGTCGCGGTTGTGCGCGAGTATGCGCCGCAACTGGTCGTCCTTCGTCGCCTGAACGCGCTGGTTGTACCAGTCGACCGCCTCCAGCTCCTCCTGCAAGGACTTCAGCGCGCGAGAGAAGTTGAGCGTCTCCTCGCTCATCCCCTCGTAACTCTCGTGCCACTCTGAACTCGTAGCCACCCGTTCGCCCCCCTTTTTCCTCCGTCTTAAAGCGCGACCATCCTATGAGTTCAAAGTTAAAAGTTCAAGGATAAAGATGGGGGACGGAGGGCGGATGTTGGATGTTAGATGTTAGTAGAAGCCCGCGCTCTGACCCCGACGGAAGGCGGGCGACGCGTCGCCCGCCGCTACTGACGTCCAGCATCCGACATCCGACATCTTTTTCGTGGAACCAACGCGGCGCGGCGGGGTCTAAACGCACGAGTCTCCTGCTCGACCCGATGGCACCGGCGCGACGGAGGACACCGAAGATGTTCAGCAACCTGATCGAGTCGGGGTCGCACGCTACCGACCTCAAGCGTAAGGGGAGATTCTTTTTGGGGACGACCCTTTTCTACGGCCTGCTGCTCGCCGCCACCGGCGTCGGCAGCATCTACGCATACAACGTGCGGCTGGACTACAACCCCGACTACGAGGTGCTCGCGCTGATGCGATTCCCGCCCGCCGAGTCGCGCGGCGAGCAGCCGCGGCGTGAACAGCAGCGGGCCGCTTCCGGCCCGAGCCGCGTCAGCCGGGTGGCGACGCGGACGGAGATTTCGATGAACACGCCCTACCGCGGTGAGCGCATCGCCAGCGCCAGCACGCCGGAGGTCGGCCCGCGCCAGAACGTCCGCCTCGGAAGCTTCAACAGCATCCAGGTCGGCGGCCCCGCCGGCCCCGGCCTGCCGGGCGGCGAAGGCCCGCCGGGAGGCGGGGGCGGGGACCACGACGGCCCCGCCGTGACCGAAGTTACCGAACCGCCGCCACCGAGGCTGACGCCGACTCCCGCGCCCACGCCCGCGCCGCGTCGGAGCGACAAGCCCGTCGCGCTCACCTCTTCGATCATCGCGGGCAAGACCCTCGCCAAGCCCGCGCCGCCCTACCCCGCCGTCGCCAGGGCCGCGGGCGTGCAGGGATTGGTGGCGGTGCAAATCCTCGTCGACGAGCAGGGGCGCGTCGTCTCCGCGAAGGCGGCGAGCGGCAACCCGCTGCTCCAGCAGGCGGCCGTGCAGGCGGCCTACAAGGCACTCTTCTCCCCCACCGTCCTCGGCGGCCAGCCGGTGAAGGTCACGGGGAGCATTACCTACAACTTCGTGCTCCGCTAAGACGGAAGAAGCTCACCACGCGGACGCGGGTGCGCGGCTCGAAG
>DASVSK010000585.1:0-2647 GCA_036388135.1 Pyrinomonadaceae bacterium
GGCCTCGCCGGCGAGGGCCGCCTCAGCGCCGCACTCCAGAAGGGCGTCACGGAGATGCTCCAATCCTTCCTCCAGCGTGCCCGCGCGCGTCTGGAAAAATAAGGGTCGAGGGTCTGGGGAGGGGGCAGGGGCAAAGGGTCAGGGGAAAGGGGAAGGGGTCAGGGGTGAAGGCCGTGGTGCCTTTTATCCCTGACCCCTTCCCCTTTCCCCCTGACCCTTAAAACCTGAACCCGATGCCGGCCGTGACCTGTAGGTTGTGGCGCAGCTCGGCCGGGAGGCGCGGGGGCGGGGCGGCGACGCCGGGGTTCGGGTTGTCGCGCACCGGGTAGCGGATCATCGTGTCGCCCACGTCGAGGCGCGTGAAGACGCGTTCCTTCGGGTAGAACTCAAGCACGCCGCCCACGTCCATCGAGAAGTAGGTCTTGCCGCTGTTCTCGAAGCGGGGGAAGAAGTAGACCTCACCGTTGGAGAAGAGGAACGACTCGTAGCCGCTGACGTCGGCGACGTCGCTGAAGGTGACGACGCCGGGGCGCGCCTTGGCGAAGACGCCGAAGCGCTCGAAACGTCGGCCGTACTTCACGCCGGCCTGCACCTGCGCCGGGTAGCCGCCGACGGTCGTGTCGAAGCCGAAGCGGCGGCGCGGGTAGAAGTTGCCCTCGACCTCGAACGCGAGGTCGTCGGTCGCGTTGAAGCCGAGCCTCGCGCCCCCGCCCACCTCCGCGTCCGAGTCGTCGTCGTCGGGAAAGCCGAAGGGAGGCCCGACGCCGCGCGACGGCAGGCGCAGCACGAGCGAGGAGAACTGCGCGCCGACCTCGAAGCGCCGCACGCGCCCGCTTGACGGCGAAGGCGAAGACGCGCCGCCGCCGCCGTCGCCGCCGCCGAAGCGGAAGCCGACGCCCGCGGTGAACTGGAAGTTGTGCTTCGTCTGGGCGGGCGCGGTCCCGATGCTCGACACGCCCGGGATGGCGGGTGGGAGGGGGACGGGCTGAAGCTCGGCGTGCTCGCCGTAGCGGATGATGGTGTCGCCGGCGTCGAAGCGCACGAGCACGCGGCGCGAGGGGTAGAACTCGACCACGCCGCCCACGTCCATCGAGAAGTGCGTCTTGCGCTCGCGGTCGAACTGGACGTAGCCGAAGCCGCCCAGGTCGACCAGCGTGGGCGCGAACGTCTTGCCGAAGCTGACGAAGCCGGGGCGCGCCTTGGCGAAGACGCCGAAGCGGTTCCAGCGCTTGCCGACCTTCGCGCCGAACTGCATCTGCTGCGCCGCGCCGCCCGTCGTGTAGTCCTGCTGCGTGCCCGAGGGGAAAAGGTTTCCCTCGGCCTCGACCGCGAAGTAGTCGTTCAGGTTGTAGGTGACGCGCCCGCCGACGCCGGGGGCGTTCTCGGTGCCGCGGAAGCCGGGTAGGCTGAGCGAGAGCGAGGAGTAGTGGACGCCGATTTCGACCTTCGGCGGGTCGTGCTCCTGCGTGCGCGCGGCGGCCGGGAAGGCGAGCAGGGCGAAGATAAGGGCGTTGAGTGCGAAGAGGGCACGGGTTTTCATCGCGGGTGTTTCTCCTTTGTCCGCCGGCCGCCGTCGGGTTTCGGACACGACGGCCCTCCGGCCGCGGCGTCCCGATGTGAGTCGAGCGTCCGGCCGCGTCTCCGGCCCTGTCGGGGCCGGGTTGCTGCTACCTCTGCTGCTTGGGGAGAAGGTTTTCGACGCCGTCGGCCGAGCCGATGACGACCCGGACGCGGCGCGCCTTCGCGGGCGTCGTCGGCGGAGGGGCGGCCGAGCCGTAGTCGGCCTGCGTGCGTGCCTTCTTCATGCGGCGGACGGCCTCGTCGGTCTGCTGCGCGAAGGTCTTGTCTTCGCCGCCGGCGCTCGGCGCTGCGGGCGGCTCGAAGAGGTCGAGCTTGTATTCGGGGTCGTGGAGCACCCACAGGTTCCAGTTGCCGCCCGTGCCGACGACGGGCTGCGCGGACTCCCACTCGAAAGTCTCGCCGCCCCACTCGAACGAGAGCGTGTTGTGTCGCACCGAGCCGACCTTGCGGAACCCGTGGCCGGGGCGCTCGACGAGCGAGAAGACGAAGCGCCCGCGGTCGCCCAGCGAGAACCAGACGAGCGCCCCGGCGCAACCGCCCGCGCTGCGGTAGACGGTCTCGCCGTTGACCTTCAGCCTGTAGTCGGAGACCTTGAGCTGCACGTCGTCGAGCCGGAAGTCGCGCGGCGGCTGGTCGGTCGCCGACTGCTGGAGGCTCGGGTCGGTGAGCGAGACGCGGATGACGTCGACGATCTTCGTCCCCGTCCGCGGGTTGCGCAGCACGTCGAGCGCGAAGGTGTCGCCGTCGCGGACGAACTGCGGCGAGGCGGGGAAGGCCGTGGCGCTGTAGCCGGGGTGCAGCCGCCGGCCGCGGAACGCCGGCCGCCCGCGCAGCTCGCGCAGGGACTCTTCGCTCAGCGCCCGCACGGTGACCCAGAAGTACCGCGACTCGGCGGCGCGCTCCACCAGCAGCTCGTAGCCGAAGAACAGCTCGTTCCCCCTGTCGACGAAGACGCGGTGGAGCAGGTTCGGCTTGGCCTCCGACTCGACGAGGTTGCTCGTCGCGCCGCCGGCCGAGGACGAGGCGGCCTCCGTGCGGATGACGACGAAAGCGCCGCTCTGCATCG
>DASVSK010000586.1:0-4545 GCA_036388135.1 Pyrinomonadaceae bacterium
TGTTCAGAAGCGTTATATAGCGTCGGCGTCACCTTTTGCAACGATACGACCGCCAAATTCGGCGGAGTTTGCCCGACTCCGCCCCTCCGGCGGGGCCTCGCGCCCGCCCCGCCGCCGTGGAGGATGAAGCGCTGCCGGCGGTCGGCGTCGTCGCCGCGATGGGCGACCTCGCCGTCGGGCAGTTGAAGCTGACCATCCCGATTCGGGGCACGGCCCTCAAAATCTCCCTCTCGATGAGCTTCGCCAACCGCACCGGGCTGCTCGAAGAGAAGGAGGTCAGGGGAAACTTCGGCTTCACCTTCGACCTCGACTCGATCTTTGCCCGGTTCAACCCCTTCAAGCCGTAGCCGCGGCCTCCCCGCCGACTCGGCGGATTCCGCGTGGAGGGGCGATGACCATGAAGAGCGTCCGGGAGAGAGCACGCGCGCGGCCCGCCCTGCGGCTGTGCGGGTGCCCGACCCGGACGGCCGTGCCGCCTGACCCTTCGGACGGAAAGGCCGCACGGCGACGACTCCACACGACCCACCCCAGCCGCGGCGCGCGTACCACCTCGCCGGGACGCGCGCCGCGCCCTTTTATGTAAGACCCTTCCCGCGACGTCCCCACAAAGTCGACACGCACGTCCGTTCTGCTACCCGCCATCCCTACGGCTTCGGCCGCACGGACGGCGCGTCGGCGGGACGAAAAGGGGCGGGCGCTTCCTGCCCCTTTCATCCCGCGAACGGTTCGTTCGTCCACTTTTTTGTCGCGCAAACTGTTCGCAACAGTACGGTTCGACGCTTATGCAAATTTTCCGGCGGAAAGGTTGACCTCCCGACGGTTTCCGCTTACTATCTCCCGGCTGAGTTAAAGGATAGTGTCCCGGCGAGACACAGGAAGCCCTCTCTTCAGCGTCGGTTCAGCGTTTTAAGCCCTTCTGGCCGGCGGGTCGCCTTCACGGCCGTGGTCGGCAATCATTAGGACATCTCGTGCATCTTAGAGGGGCCGGTGGTGAAGTCAGGCCGCCCCGCCTCCTTTCGACGATTTCCGCCCCAGGGTCTCATTTCATACTTGATTCGCATACGGCTTTTTCTGAAGCAATCGCGCCCCGACGACTTGAACAAACTAAACCTCATGTCTGTAAAGTCTTGGCCGTTCATCGCCGGATGAGTTGGCGGGCATAACCGTTTCGGAGGAAAAATGAGAAAAGTTTTTGCGTCACTGACCACCCTAGTCCTTTGCACTCTCCTACTACCGGCCGCCGTACTCGGCCAAGGTAACAGCGACGAAACCAGGGCCGAGGTGCTGCGCCCGACACACTTCGACCGCTCCTCACGCCCCGTGCGCGACATGTCCGACCGCGGCGACAAGCCCGGCCCCGCGCGCGGCGGCCGCGACTTCGAGCCGGGACGCCCGCACCCCGTCGGCAACTCGAACCCCGGCGGCGTCGACCCGCTCGTCGAGCGTAACAACGTCACCTTCTCGTCCCACTCGCAGCCGCGCGCCGCGACCGACGGCGTCTCCGTCGACCCGGGCGCGCGCGTCTCGCCGCCCGACACGACTGGCGACATCGGCCCCAACCACTACGTCCAGTGGGTCAACCTCCGCTACGCCGTCTATAACGTGCTGCGTGACCCGACGACGAACCAGATCGCGGGCTTCGTCACCGTCCCCGGCTTCCCCAAGAACGGCAACGTCATCTGGCAGGGCTTCGGCGGCCCGTGCGAGACGATGAACGACGGCGACCCCCTCGTGCAGTACGACCAGATCGCCAACCGCTGGGTGCTCACGCAGTTCGCCGTCTCCGCCCAGCCCTACACGCAGTGCGTCGCGGTCTCGACCGGCCCCGACCCGACCGGCACCTACTACCGCTACGCCTACTCGTTCGGGCGCGACTTCAACGACTTCCCCAAGATGGGCGTCTGGCCCGACGGCTACTACATCACCTACAACATGTTCAAGAGCGGCCGCACCTTCGCGGGCACGAACGTCTGCGCCTTCGAGCGCGACAAGATGCTCGTCGGCCAGCCGGCGCGCCAGATTTGCGTGAGGACGACGGCCGCCGCGAGCCTTCTGCCCGCCGACCTCGAAGGCGCGACGCCGCCGCCCGCGGGTAGCGCGAACCCGATGCTGAGCATCGGCACGTCTTCGCTGAGCGCCTGGCGCTACAAGGTCAACTGGGCGGCCGGGACGGCGACGCTGACCGGCCCGGCGACGGTCGCGGGCGTCAGCTTCAGCCGCGCCTGCGGCGGCGGCGCGTGCATCCCGCAGCAGGGCACCACGCAGTTGCTCGACTCGCTCGGCGACCGCCTCAACTACCGCCTGAGCTACCGCAACCTCGGCACGCGCGAGTCGCTGGTCGTCAACCACCCCGTCGCCACGGGCGGCACGAGCGGCATCCGCTGGTACGACCTGCGCAACGCCGCGGGGCAGACCCTCGGCAGCGCCGCGCCCGTCGTCAACCAGCAGGGCACCTTCTCGCCCGACTCGACCTACCGCTGGATGGGCAGCGCCGCGATGGACAAGACGGGCGGCATCGCCATCGGCTACAACGTCTCCAGCTCGTCCATCAAGCCGAGCATCCGCTACGCCTACCGCGGGCCGTCAGACCCGGCCGGCGCGCTCGGCAACGAGACCAACATCCTGGTCGGCAGCGGCTCGCAGACCACCGGCCTCGCGCGCTGGGGCGACTACAGCACCATCAGCGTCGACCCCGTGGACGGCTGCACGATGGTCTTCACGACCGAGTACATCCCGGCCGACGGCACCTTCAACTGGACGACCCACATCTACTCGTTCAAGCTGAGCACCTGCCAGTAGGCAGGGGCGCTCGGCGCGGACGCCGGAAAGGGGGCGGACGTTAAAAGCGTCCGCCCCCGATTTTTTTTAAACCGCGGCCGGCGCGCTCGCCCGCGGCCGTGGTCTATACTTCCGGAGGGCAGAAGGAGGTCACGTGAATCAAAGGCTGAAGGTGATACTGGCGGTCGGCGCGCTCCAACTCTTCGCGGCGTCCCCCGCGGCGGCGGGGCGCGCCGAGAGGGGCGTGCGGTTCGACGGAACGCCGCGCGTCGCGGCGGGCGCGCGGGCGGCGGCCGGACGGGGGGCGTCGATGACTCAGACGGGCGGGGCGCGCGGGCGTCGGAAGCGCGCGGGCGACGCGCTGCTGCCGGGCGTGTGGGGCGGCGAGCGCATACGCTTCGAGGTGACGGCGCGCGGCGCGGCCGTCGAGTACGACTGCGCGCACGGGACGGTCGAGGGGCGCATCGTCGTCGACCGGAGCGGCCGATTCAGCGTGGCGGGGACGCACTACGAGGAGCACGGCGGGCCGGTGCGCGCGGGCGAAGACGCGGGCGGCTACCCCGTGCGCCTGAGCGGACAGGTCGGCGGCAGCCTTTTGAAATTGACCGTCAGGCGCGCCGATACGAAGGAGCTGATAGGGACGTTCACGCTCTCGCGCGACAGGGAGGCGGAACTCGTCAAGTGCCGCTGACCGTCGGGGCGCGCACGCGGGGGCGACCCCTCCGGAGGGCTCATGTCATACCTCGTGGACGGCAACAACGTGATGGCGCAGCGCGTTGGGTGGCACAGGGATAAGGCGGGCGCGCGGCGTCGCCTGCTGGGGGAGTTGGCGCGGTTCGCGCGTGAGGCGGGCGTGACGGTGGAGGCCGTCTTCGACGGCGCGCCCGACGACTTCTTCCCCGACGGGTCTTACTTCATGGGCGTGAGGGTCTTCTACGCCGAGCGCGGGCGGGACGCCGACGCGCGCATCAAGGAGATGGTCGAGGCGTCGCGCGAGCGGCGGACGCTCAAGGTCGTCACCTCCGACCGCGCTCTGGCCGACTACGTCCGGCGCTGCGGCGCGCCGGTCATCCGCTCCGGCGAGTTCCGCAAACGTCTCGACGCGCTGGCCGCCCCCGACGCGGGTACGCCGGAACGCGACGCGCGCGGGGGCGTGAAGGAGTCCGAACTGGGCGAGTGGATGTACTACTTCGGGGCCGACCCGGAGGACGACGAGTGAAGGCGGAAGTGAAAAGGCAGTAGACAGTAGTCAGTAGACAGTAGTCAGTAGAAAGAGAAAAGGCGGTGCGTCCCGGCTGATGCCCGAAGACGCGCCGCCTATTTTTTATCTACTGACTACTGACTACTGTCTACTGCCTACTGCTTTTCCACCAGCTCGACGTCGAAGATGAGTTTTTCGCCGGCGAGGGGGTGGTTGCCGTCGATGGTGACGTGCGTGTCGGTCACCTCGGTGATGACGACCTCGATCTGGCTGCCGTCCTGGAGCGGGAGCGCGAAGTGCATGCCGACCTGCGGCTCGACGGGGAACTGCGCCGCCTCGCGCGAGACCTGCGTGACGAGGCCGTCGCGGCGCGGGCCGTAGGCGTCCTCCGACTCTATCTCGACCGTCCTGCTGTCGCCGACGCTCATGCCGCGCACCGCCTCGTCGAAGCCCGGGATGACGTCGCCCGCGCCGACCGTGAACTCCAGCGGGTCGCCGTCCTTCGAGGAGTCGAAGACCTGCCCGTCTTCGAGCCGCCCAGTGTAATGCACGCGCACGCGGTCGCC
>DASVSK010000587.1:0-2939 GCA_036388135.1 Pyrinomonadaceae bacterium
CGCCTGCACGGACAGACGCGCCACGGCGTCGAGCGTCGCGCCGATGGCGTGCGCTTCGTCGAGCGCGGGGATGATGACGGAGAGTGTCGGCCGGTTCAAAACTTTTCACCAACGCGGGCGCGTAGACGCGGCCGTCATACGGATGAAGACGAAGCCGCCTCGCCGCGTCTCAGAAGACGAAGCCGCGTCGCCGCGTCTCGGCGGTTTGCCGAAACCCTGTCATCAAGCCGACAGCCGTTCCGGCGCGGCGGCCGACGGCGCGCGTGCGGGCTCGGGGCCGTCGCCGTTGAGGAGCCACGTCGGGCGCTCGTCGCCGAAGGGCATCGCGAGCAGTTCGGCGAGCCCCAGCTCGCGCGGGTCGCGGTAGGCCGGGACGCCTATGTCGACCTCGTCTTGCGGCACGTCGAGCCGCAGCGTCCCGTGGAGCCTGTCCCAGAGCGCGAGCCCGCTCGACCAGTTCGAGTCGGTCTCGGCGCGCACCGCCGAGTGGTGTATGCCGTGCATCCGCGGCGTCACGAAGAGCAGGCCGAGCCGGCGCTCGACACGGACGGGCAGCCGCACGTTCGAGTGGTGGAAGAGTATCGAGAGCATCAGAAGCATCTGCCAGAGCGAGAGCGCCTGCGGCGAGACGCCGAGGACGAGAATCTGCGCCGCGCGCCAGGGCACCGACAGCGCCAGCTCCGCGAAGTGGAAGCGCAGGGCGGTCGTCGCGTCGAGGTCGAGGTCTGCGTGGTGGACGACGTGGAAGCGCCAGAGGAAGGGCGCGCGGTGCGTCAGGACGTGCCAGAGGTAGAGCGTGTAGTCGAGCAGCACGACCGCGAGCGCGACCTCGACCCGCACGGGCAGCCGCGCGAGCTTGAGCAGCCCCCAGCGCCGACGCTCGACGAGCGCCGTCAGGCGATCCGCCACGGGCTTCTCCGTCAGACGCAGCGCCGCCGCGCCGACGGCCGCGAACGCGAGGTTGCGCCCCGCGCGCCGGAGCTTCGGCTCCCTCCCGGCGCGCAGCGGCCGCCGCCGCTCCAGCCACGCGAGCGCCCCGAACGCCCCCAGCACGAGCGCCCCGCCCAACCAGGAAGGTACTTTCCCGCCGCCCTTCATCAACCCCCCGCTCCGACCGTCGAAGGCGTCTTCACGCCGCCGCGATTATATTTCGCCCCGGCCGTTTACGCACCGCGCCGCCGTGCGGGTCTGCCGCGCCGGCCTGTAGAATGTCTGCGCGCCGCCCGTCTCCACTTCCGCCTTGGGTCGAGCGTGACGCGGGTGATTCGAGACGCGCGGACACGGCTTTCGTATCGGCCGCGCCTTCCGCGTCTCTACGGTTAACTTTTGAAACGCGAAGGAGGTTTCGGGGGATGGAGTGCAGTCTTTCCAGCAAACACTGTGTGCCGTGCGGCGGCGGCGTGCCGCGGCTCGGCGGCGCGGAGATCGGGCCGCTGCTCGCGCAGCTCGAAGGCTGGCAGGTGGTCGCGGAGCACCACCTCTCGAAGTCGTACGAGTTCGGCAACTTCGCCGACGCGCTCGCCTTCGTCAACCGCGTCGGCGCGGTCGCCGAGGCGGAGGGGCACCACCCGGACGTCTCTTTCGGCTGGGGCTACGCGCGGCTCGAAATCTACACCCACGCCATCGACGGCCTGAGCGAGAGCGACTTCATCCTCGCCGCGCGCATCGACGCCGGGGGAAGTCAAAAGTAAAAAGGCGAAAGGAAAAAGTGAAGAAGGGGGCACGCCCCTTATCTTCATCGTCGCCTTTCGCTTTTGAGCCCGGCCGCCGCGTCCGACGCTCCCGCCGTTTCTGGAACACGCGCCGAGGCGTGTATGCTATGCGCCGCTGGGCCGGCGCGCGCGCGAGCCCCGGCCCACGACTCCCAGACCCTTCCGACCTTCCCGCGAGACCGAGGGCGACTTTGATGCAGACGGAAAACAGACTCCACCCCGACGGCGTCGAGGCGCGCGGCGTGCTGTGCGTCGAGTGCCTCGCGGACGTGGGCGCGCCGGGCGGGCGCTTGATAGACCGCACGGGCGCGGCGCTGTGCCGCGAGTGCGCCGCGCAGTTCTACGCGCCGTGCGAGGCGTGCGGCGGGCTCGTCCCGCGTGACGAGGCGCTCCCGCGCCCCGACGGCGGCGCGCTCAACTGCTTCGAGTGCTTCGGCAGGTCGGCCTCGCCCGACGGGACGGAGGCCCTGACGGACGAGGAGGTCGCGGCGCTCGTCGCCGAGTACGTCGCGCTGCACGAGGAGATGAAGCGCCTGGACGCGCGCGCCTCAGAAGTCAAAGAACAGTTGAAGCGCGCGGCGACGGCGCGGCCGCGCGTCTCGAACGCGGTGGTGCTGCGCGCGGGGGAGGCGGGCGTGCGTTGCAGCTACACGTCGAAGGCGAGCTACGACGCCGAGAAGCTGTCGGCGGCCGAGGCGCTGCTCGGGGCCGACGGGTTCGCCGCGCTCTTCGAGCGCAAGGTGAGCTTCGCGGCCGTCAAAGGCCGGCTCGAAGAGTTCCTCTCCTCCGACGAGGAGGCGACGGCCGCCGCGCGCGACGCCGTCCGCGCCGCCGAGAGCCGCACCGAGGTGGCGACGCTCACCGTCGTCGGCCGCCCCGCGGAAGGCAAGGGTAAAAAGTCGAAGGGCAAAAGTTAAGATGGGGCGAGAAGTTAATAAAGTTCTGCGCGCGTAGCGCCGAGGCGATTCCGCCTTCGCAATTCCGCCTTCCGCCTTTTCACTTCCGCCTTCGTCGAACCTCGTATGCCAGAGTCATCCCCCGAGCCCCCGACGACACACTTCCGGACCGAGCGGACGCTGACGGCGCAGCGGCTCGCGCAGTACGTCGCGCGCGGACGCTGCGAGCGGCACATGCGCTTCACCCTCTTCCCCTCGGAGGCGAAGGCGCGTCTGTCGCGCTACGGGCTGGAGTTCGAGCCGCTCTCGCCGCTGCTGTCTGGCGAGGGGC
>DASVSK010000588.1:0-4181 GCA_036388135.1 Pyrinomonadaceae bacterium
AACGACGGGCTCCAGAACCAGAACGTCGTCTACGTGCAGAAGGGGCTCGAAGGGACGCCGGAAGTCCTGCTCGACCCGAACAAGTTCTCGGCCGAGGGCACGACGCAACTGGGCGGCCTCGCCATCTCGCGCGACGCGAAGTACGCGGCCTTCTGCAAGGCTTCGGGCGGCTCTGACTGGCGCGACTGCTACGTGATGGAGGTGGCGACGAAGAGGCAGCTCCCCGACGTGCTCAACTGGGTCAAGGTCTCAGGGCTCGCGTGGCAGGGCGACGGCTTCTACTACAGCCGCTACGACGCGCCGGAGAAGGGCAGGGAGCTGACCTCGAAGAACGAGAACCACAAGGTCTACTTCCACCGCGTCGGCACGCCGCAGACGGCCGACGAGCTGGTCTACTCGGACTCCGCCAACCCGCAGCGCTTCCACACTGTCGAGACGACCGACGACGGCCGCTTCGCCCTCCTGACCGTTTCCGACCGCGGCAAGGGCAGGAAGGGCAACGCGCTCTTCTTCCGAGACGCGCAGGCCGGCGACAAGACCTGGCGGCCGCTGGTGGCCGAGGTCGGCGACAGCGAGTTCGGCGTCGTCGACAACGTCGGCGACAGGCTCCTCGTCGAGACCAACCACAAAGCGCCCAACGGCCGCGTCTTCCTCTTCGACCCGAAGAGCCCTTCGGAGAAGGACTGGAAGGACGTCCTCCCCGAGCGCCCCGAGCCGCTCCAGAGCGCCAACACGGGCGGCGGCAAGCTCTTCGCCACTTACCTGAAGGACGTGACGACGCGCGCCTACGTCTACACGCTCGACGGCAAGCTGGAGAACGAGGTGCAGCTACCCGGCCTCGGCGTCGCCGGGGGCTTCGGCGGCGAGAGGGACGACAAGGTCATCTTCTACACCTTCAATTCGCTCAACTTCCCGCCGTCGATCTACCGCTACGACATCGCCGCGCGCAAGTCGGCGCTCTTCCGCTCGCCCGAGATTCCGGGCTTCAACTCCGCGGACTACGAGACCAAGCAGGTCTTCTACGCGAGCAAGGACGGCACACGCGTCCCGATGTTCCTCGTCCACAAGAAGGGGCTCAGGCTCGACGGGAGCAACCCGACGCTGCTCTACGGCTACGGGGGCTTCAACGTCACCTCGTCGCCCACCTTCAGCTCGGCGCGGCTCGCGCTCCTCGAGCAGGGCTTCGTCTACGCGCTGGCGAACATGCGCGGCGGCGGCGAGTACGGCGAGAAGTGGCACGAGGCGGGGACGAAGCTCAAGAAGCAGAACGTCTTCGACGACTTCATCGCGGCCGCCGAGTGGCTCGTCGCCAACAAGTACACGTCGAGCGACCGCCTCGCCATCCACGGCGTCTCGAACGGCGGGCTGCTCGTCGGCGCGGTCGCCAACCAGCGCCCCGAGCTGTTCAAGGCCGTCGTCCAGCAGGCCGGCGTGATGGACATGCTCCGCTTCCACAAGTTCACCATCGGCTGGAACTGGATAGCCGACTACGGCTCCTCCGACAACGAGGCCGAGTTCAAGGCGCTCCACGCCTACTCGCCCATCCACAACGTCCGCGCCGGGACGAAGTACCCGGCGACGCTCATCACGACGGCCGACCACGACGACCGCGTCGTCCCCGGCCACTCGTTCAAGTACGCGGCGGTGATGCAGGAGGCGCAGGGCGGCGACAACCCCGTCCTCATCCGCATCGACACCAAGTCCGGCCACGGCGCGAGCAGCACGACCAAGGCCATCGAGCAGAACGCGGACATCTTCTCCTTCCTCTTCCACAACCTCGGCGTCACGCCGAAATGGTAGGCGGTAGGGAGTAGACAGTAGTCAGTATACAGTAGTCAGTAGTGAAACGGCTTCGGCGGGCGTCGGGTTTAACCCGCAACGCCCGCCGAGGTTTTTCTACTGACTACTGTCTACTGACTACTGTCTACTCCCTCACTCAAACCGGTCGCGGGTCATGTCGCACCGGAGGGCGAGGCCGCGCTTGTTGCACTCCCGCGCGGATGCGTTATCATTCGTGGGCACTTCGGCCGCACGCTTTCCGGCTCAAAAAAACTTTCGTTGGAGAGTCCGCCTTGTCAGAGAAGCGACCGCTCACAGTCCTGTGCATCGCCACCTTCGAGAAGGGGCAGGAGTTCCTGCGCGAGTGCAAGCGGCAGGGTTGCCGCGTCTTCCTCGTCACGATGGAACGCCTGCGCGACGCCGACTGGCCGCGCGAGTCCGTCGACGAGTTCTTCTACCTGCCCGACGACTACAAGCTCGAAGACGTCACGCGCGGCGTCAGCTACCTTGCGCGGACGCGCGAGATCGACCGCGTCGTCCCGCTCGACGACTTCGACGTCGAGACGGCCGCCGCCCTGCGCGAGCACCTGCGCATCCCCGGCATGGGCGACACCACCACGCGCCACTTCCGCGACAAGCTGGCGATGCGCGTCAAGGCGCGCGACCACGGCGTCCTCGTCCCCGAGTTCGTCCACGCGCTCAACCACTCGCGCATACACGAGTTCACCGCGCGCGTCGCGCCGCCCTGGGTCTTGAAGCCGCGCTCCGAGGCCTCGTCCGTCGGCATCAAGAAGGTCGAGTCGGCCGCCGAGCTGTGGCCGCTGCTGGAGGGCCTCGGCGACCGCCAGTCCACCTACCTCATCGAGCAGTTCATCCCCGGCGACATCTTCCACGTCGACTCCATCATCTCCGACCGCGAGCCGCTGTTCACGGCCGTGAGCAAGTACGGCAAGCCGCCGATGGAGGTGGCGCACGGCGGCGGCGTCTTCATGACGCGCAACATCCCGCGCCAGTCCGAGGACGCGCGGGCGCTCGAACCGCTCAACCGCGGGCTGCTGCGCACGCTCGGGCTCGTCCGCGGCGTGACGCACACGGAGTTCATCAAGGGCGGCGACGGCCGCTTCTACTTCCTGGAGACGGCGGCGCGCGTCGGCGGCGCTAACATCGCGGAGGTGGTCGAGGCGGCGACCGGCGTCAACCTCTGGCGCGAGTGGGCGCGCATCGAGGTCGCGGGCGAGCACGGCCGCTACGAGCTGCCGCCCACGCGCGACGACTACGCCGGCATCGTCATCTCGCTCGCGCGTCAGGAGTGCCCCGACACCTCCGCCTACGACGACCCCGAGATCGTCTTCCGCCTCGACAAGCGCCACCACGCCGGCCTGCTCGTCGCCTCCCGCGACCCCGCGCGCGTCGATCACCTCCTCGACTCCTACGTCCGCCGCTTCCTGCGCGACTTCAGCGCCACCCTCCCGGCGGCCGACAAGGCGACGAGTTGAAAGGGAGTAGCCAGTAGCCAGTAGTCAGTAGACAGTAGGCTCCGCTTACGGGGCGCTGACGCTGACAACCGGACGATTCGACGGCGAGGGTTTTTCTACTGACTACTGACTACTGACTACTGACTACTGACTACTGTCTACTGACACCGATTCCTATGCCGCGTGACATGATTCGCGAGTACCTGAGTTTCTTGCAGGTCGAGAAGGGGCTGTCGAAGAACTCGGTCGAGAGCTACCGGCGCGACCTGGGGCGGCTGCGGGCGCTGGCCGAGGCGGAGGGGCGCGAGCCGCACCTCCTGGGCAAGCCCGAGCTGACGCAGTTCGTGATGTCGATGACGCGGGAGGGGCTGGCGGCGCGTTCGGTCAGCCGGGCGTTGAGCGCGGTGCGCGGCTTCTACCGCTTCCTGCTGCTCGACGGCCACGTCAAGGCCGACCCGACCGCCGACATCTGCGCCCCGCAGGGCGGGCAGAAGCTCCCGCGCTTCCTCACGCAGGAGGAGATGGAGCGGCTGCTCGGGGCACCCGACACCTCTTCGCCCGAGGGCGTGCGCGACCGCGCGCTCATCGAGCTGCTCTACGCGACGGGGCTGCGCGTCTCGGAGCTGGTCGGGCTCACGACTTCGAGCGTCGACCTCGACGGCGGCGTCCTCTTCTGCACGGGGAAGGGGAGCAAGCAGCGGCGCGTCCCCGTCGGGCGCTCGGCGCTGGAGTGGTTGCAGCGCCACCGTGAGGCGCGGCGCGTCCTGCTCGCGGGGCGCGAGTCGCCGCGCCTCTTCGTCGGCTACCTCGGACGCCCGATGACCCGTCAGACGGTCTGGGCCATGCTCAAGCGCACGGCCCTGCGGGCGCAGATACGCGGCGTCACGCCGCACGTCCTCCGCCACAGCTTTGCCACGCACCTGCTGG
>DASVSK010000589.1:0-1966 GCA_036388135.1 Pyrinomonadaceae bacterium
CTCGCCCGACTGCGAAAGCTCGTAGACCAGGTGTTCGACCGCGAACGCCACGTCGTCGGCCCCCGCCCCGTCCCCGAGGCGCTCCAGAAGCTGCGCGCCGAAGCCGGGGCGCGCCGCCGCCACGCTCGCGCAGAGGTGGCGCAGGAAGACGGCGAGCTCCGAGTCGGGCGCGTCGAGCTTGTACCACGCGACGCGGCGACCCGCCCGGCGCGCGAAGTCGGTGGCGAGCATCGTCTTCCCCGTGCCCGCGCGCGCGGCGATGATGGTCGAGTCGCAGCCCTCCACACTCTCCGCGAGCGTCCCGAGCAGGCGCTCGCGCGAGACGCGCGGCAGCTCCCGCGGGGGCGTGATCTTTTCGGGGATGACCTGCACCATCTGAGTCCCTCTGAGCTTTCGCAGTGAGGCGGCCAAAATATTCACTCCGGGGTCAAAGTTTTCCAAAGTTCCCGATGCGCGGGGCCTTGCGAAGACCCCCACGCTAAAACCAAAGCCAATGTACGGTGCGCGACTTGAGGAATCCTTGAGGCGGGCGGCGGCCACCCGGCCGCGAGCCGCTTTTCGGGGGCAAGTCGCGGCGTTTCTTAAGTTTAAGCCGGGCGGACGGCGGCAATAATTATCTACCCGCCCGCCCCCTGTTCTGTTAAAGTTCGTTTCCGTTTCAAGGGGCGTTCGCCCGCAGCTCCGCCAAAGGAGTTTTCGACTTCTGGCTCACGACGTTTTCATCAGCTACGCGGCCGAGGACAAGCAGGTCGCCGGCAAGGTCTGCCGGGCGCTTGAGGACGCGGGCATCAAGTGCTGGATCGCACCGCGCGACGTTCCCATCGGCGGCAACTTTGCGGCGGCCATCGTGGACGCCATCTCGGCCAGTCCCCTCATCGTCCTTATCTTCTCGTCTCACTCGAACGCGTCGCCGCACGTCGAGCGCGAGATTCATAACGCCTGCGCCGAGGACTCGGCCGAGCGTATCATCCCGCTCCGCATCGAAGACGTCCCCCACAGCAAGGCTTTGCGCTACTACCTCGGCTCCGCACAGTGGCTCGACGCCACCGTGCCGCCGCTCGAAGGGCACCTCCGCCGCCTCGTCGAGCACGTGAGCACGCGCCTCCCCCGTAAGGGCGAGCAGCCGTCGCCCGCCGCCATGCCCGTCCCTGACAGACCGCCTGCCCCGGACGTGGAAGACGGCGTGTCGCTTCTCAGGGTAGACAGGAAAGTGTCGAAGCCGCTCCTCACGATGTGGCTTGCGGCCGGGGCGGGCGCGCTGCTGCTGCTCGTCGCCGTCGTCGCCGTGACCGCCTACTGGCTAAACGGGGACCCGGGGGGCGCGAACTCGAACGACGGCAACGCGAACAACGCGAACAGCGCGAACTTAAACCAGGTCGCGAACAACAACGGGAGATTCCCTCCACCCCTGACGCCGACGCCCGCGGCCAACGCGAACGCGTCGAACCCCGTCGTCAACACGAACGGGAGCGTCCCGGCGACGCTCACGCCTCAAGCGCAGGCTTCGCCCTCCGCCTCCCCCATCTTAAAGCCGATTCCGCCCGGGCTGATGTCATCCCTGATTAAGAGAAACGTCCTGAACGCATTCTCGGAAGTCCCGGGGTTGAGCGAGGTCACGGTCGAGGTCGAGGGGACGGAGGTGACGCTCGGCGGCGTCGTCTACTCGCAGGATTGCCGGCGGGAGGCCGTGATACTCAGCCGCCAGTGGGGCGGCGTCACGGCGGTTAACGACAGGATGGCTACGGGCAGGTCGATGTTGCCGGCGAAGCTCATCTGCACGAAGCGGTGAGCGTCCGCGGCGGCCACACTTCTTTCAAACCCTCTCCAGCCTGACCGGGACGCCGCCCTTCGGCCTGAGCGACATGGCGGGCATCAGCCCGGCCGGGTCTTCCGAGACGAGGCGGAGGCGGAAGCGCCGGGCGATGGTGGCGAGGACGAGGACGGCCTCCATCGTGGCGAAGCCCTC
>DASVSK010000590.1:0-3330 GCA_036388135.1 Pyrinomonadaceae bacterium
CTCGCCCGACGGCCGCCGCGTGGTGCTGGTGGTCAGGGACGCTGCCGGGAAGCAGAGCCTTTGGCTCCGGCCGCTCGACGCGCTCGACGCGCAGCAGCTCGCCGGGACCGAAGCCGGCGCTCTGCCCTTCTGGTCGCCGGACGGCCGCTCCATAGGTTTCATCGCCGCGGGCAAGCTCAAGAAGCTTGACGTCTCGGGCGGGACGGCGCAGACGCTGTCTGACGCGGTCGGCGTGGGGGGCGCGTGGAATCGCGAAGGGGTCATCGTCTTCTCCCGCAGCACCACGGAGGGCCTCTACCGCATCCCCGCCAACGGCGGCACGCCCGAGCCTCTGACCACGCTCGACAAGTCGCGCAACGAATACGTCCACGCGTGGCCCTACTTCCTGCCCGACGGCCGCCACTTCCTTTACGTCGCCAGCGCCTCGCCGCGGGAGAAGAGCGCGGTCTTCCTCGGCTCGCTCGACTCGAAGCAGACCCGCCTGCTGCTCGACGTCGAATCGAGCGTGGCTTACGCGTCGCCGGGCTACCTGCTCTACGCGCTTGAGGGCACCCTGGTGGCGCGGCCGTTCGACGCCGACAGGCTGGAGCTGACGGGCGAGGCCGTCCCCGTCGTCAAACAGATCGGCTTCACACTGGGCAACGCGCGGGCGCACTTCTCCGTCTCGGAGACGGGAACGCTCCTCTACCGCCCCAGCGCCGCGGCGGCGGATACGCAACTCGTCTGGTTCGACCGTGCGGGCAAACAACTCGACGCGGTCGGCGCGGCCGGGCACTACTCGGACATCCGCCTCTCGCCGGACGGGAAGCGCGTCGCGTTCCAACGCCTGGACAAGGAAAATGGGGCCAGCGACGTCTGGCTGATCGAGCTCGCGCGCGGCACCACCTCGCGCCTGACGTTCGACCCGGCGAACGACGGCGACGCCGTCTGGTCGCCTGACGGTGGCCGCATCGTCTTCTCCTCGATGAGGGAGGGCCTGCCGAACCTCTACCAGAAGCTTTCGAGCGGCGCGGGCGGCGAGGAGCTCCTCCTCAAGACGGAGGACGACAAGATTGCCAACGACTGGTCGCCGGACGGGCGCCACGTCCTGTATAACGCCATGAGCCGGCAAAGCTCCGACCTGTGGGTGCTGCCGCTTTTCGGGGAGCGGCGGCCCGAGCCTTTCGCGCGGACGGACTTTCAGGAATCGGGTGGACGCTTCTCGCCCGACGGGCGTTGGATCGCATACACCTCGGACGAGTCCGGGAGGTTTGAGGTCTACGTGCAGAGCTTCCCGGCTTCGGGCGGCAAGTGGCAGGTCTCGAACGGCGGCGGGGCCTCGCCCCGATGGCGACGCGACGGGCGCGAGCTGTTCTACCTCTCGGCGGACGGGAAACTGATGGCGGTCGAAGTCGACGGGAGTTCCGACACGTTCGAGGCCCGCGTCCCCAAGCCGCTCTTCGAGCCCCGAGTCGGCGCGATCAGCGGCGACTCTCCCTACGACGTCGCCGCCGACGGCCGGCGCTTCCTCATTAAAGTCCCCGTCGAAGAGACCGCCCCCGCGCCCGTAACCGCCGTCCTGAACTGGACTGCGGACTTAAAGCGCTAACGTTATCCTGCGACCGACCTCGGCTAAAATCTCATACCCTCAAATGTTCGGAAGAATCGGACATGGATAATGGATATCAGGTGTTATGGGTACGTATTCGGGGATGAGTCCCGAAGGAATTGCATGTACGAGGCGGCATGCGTTCCAAAGAACGTCGGTGTGGAGAGTCGGTCGGCTCCGTCCCTCCTTGTAGGTGGTCGCCCTCTGTATATAATATCTCCCCACGCTTGCAGTTCGACCCGATGGCGCAGCCATCGATACGCATTGAGAGAGACGGGTGACGTGATGCCTAAGAATTGAACCCGCGCCTCGCAGTGGGCGCAAGTTTTGCGACACGACACAGACCGCTCGCGGCCCGCCGCCTAGCCCCTCCTTCGTGCGGGGCCGGCCCGGCGCCCGCGAACGACTAAACCCAGCTCACGAGGCCGGAAAGAACGCCGAGCGCTTCGCGCGCCGCCGGAATTGTATTCGCACGCGGCGCAGCCGCCCCGCGCGTCGGCCTCGGGGCGTTTACGGAGGAGAGGGACATGGGCGACGAAGAGCAGCGCGCCGGGGAGTTTGATCTGCGCGCCGTAGACGAGATTATCGAGGGGACGGTCGAGCCCGCCGCCGCGGACGTGGACAGGACGGGTGCGTACCCGCGCGCCGCGCTCGACGCCTTCGGGCGGGCGGGGCTTCTGGGGCTCATCAGCTCGCGCGAGGTCGGCGGCCTCGGCGAGTCGCACCGCGCCGCCGCGCGGACGGTCGAGCGCGTGGCCTCTGCCTGCGCCTCGACGGCGATGGTGCTCTGCATGCACTACTCGGGTGCCGCCGTCATCGAGGCGCACGGGCCGCGGCCTCTGCGCGAGGCGATTGCGCGGGGCGAGCACGTCACGACCCTCGCCTTCTCTGAGAAGGGGTCGCGCAGCCACTTCTGGGCGCCCGTGGGCACCGCGACCACCGAGGACGGCGACGTCCGACTCGACGCGGAGAAGAGCTGGGTCACCTCGGCCGGCGAGGCGGACTCTTACGTCTGGTCGAGCCGGCCGCTCGGGGCCGAGGGCCAGAGCACCATCTGGCTCGTCCCGGCCGACGCGAAAGGGCTCTCGGCCCCCGCACCCTTCGACGGGCTGGGCCTGCGCGGCAACAATTCCTCGCCCGTGACGGCCGAGGGCGTGCGCATCCCGCGCGAGAACATGCTCGGCGCTGACGGCGGCGGCTTCGACGTGATGATGGGCGTCGTGCTCCCCTACTTCCAGTTGATGAGCGCGGGCTTCTCGGTGGGGACGATGGAGGCCGCGACGCGGAAGGCCGCCGCGCACGTCGCAGGTACAAAGCTCGAACACCTCGGGAGCGCGCTCGCCGACCTGCCGACCGTGCGCGCCTACCTCGCGCGGATGCGCATCAGGACAGACATGTGCCGCGCGCTGTTGGAAGACTCGCTGAAGGCCCTGGAGACCGGGCGGGAGGACGCCATGCTGCGCGTCCTTGAGGTCAAGGCCGCGGCGGGCGAAGCGTCCACCGAGGTGACCGACCTCGCGATGCGCGTCTGCGGCGGGGCGGCCTTCCGCAAGGAGGTCGGCGTCGAGCGCCACTTCCGCGACGCACGCGCGGCGACCGTGATGGCCCCGACCACCGACGTGCTCTACGACTTCATCGGCAAGGCCGTGTGCGGCCTGCCACTCTTCGGCTGAGAGAAAGGGGCGAAGACGACTATGAACGACTCCGAAACCCTTCTGCTGGGCGCGGTCGCCTACGACCCG
>DASVSK010000591.1:0-3432 GCA_036388135.1 Pyrinomonadaceae bacterium
CAGCCGCAGTTTCCCGACGAGTTCAGTCCAACGTTAGCGGTAACCTCCTCCCCGCCTTCGTGCTCCGCCCTGCTTTAGGATTCGCGGCCGTCAAACTCACCGCGCCGCCTTCGCACTTCCGGCCGAGCATCTTAAAGACCGGCGTGACCCGACCCTCGCCGCTTCACTGTCTCGGCGAGTTTGTTACGTGCTAAAAGATGGCCGGACGAAACACGCGCGGGCTGGGGGTTCGCATGAGCGCGCTCAAGGCATGTAGAGTCGGCTAACTAAATATCAAGGGGGGCGGACATGGCGCTGAAGCCGCCGAGCGTTTACGTCAGGGACACCGGCACGCCGAAGGGCAGGGGCGTCTTCGCGTCCCGTGCGTTCGGCGTGGGCGAGGTGGTGGAGGAGTGTCCAGTGGTGCTCTTGCGCAAGCCCTACGATGTACTGCACAAGGAGCTAAAGACGATAGTCTTTCACTGGCAGGTGCCCGAAGGCTCGGCCGCCACCCAGGCACTGGCGCTGGGCTACGGCAGCCTCTACAACCACTCGAACCCGTCCAACCTACGCTACGAGACGGACAGGGAAGCACTCCTGATGCGTTTCGTGGCCGTCAGGGACATCCGACCCGACGAGGAGTTGACTATCAACTACAACGCGGACGGCGGCGCGGCGGTGTCCGTAGATGACTGGTGGTTCGACGAGAAGGGCATCAAGCTGGTATCAGGCGAGGTGTGAGAGGTAGATTCCAGAGAAAACTTCAATTACTGTATAACCGTGGGGGCGGGAACAGGTCCCGCCCCGGTTCTACGCGTAATCGTCGGTACGGTAATCAAAGTTCTCTTATGTCAATTACTTTTCCTTTCGACAACACATATGCGCGGCTGCCCGAGCGGTTCTTCGCGCGCGTCTCGCCCACCCCGGTCAGGGCTCCGCGGCTCATTCGGGTGAACGGGCCATTGGCCGCCCGGCTCGGCCTCGACCCCGACCTGCTCGCCGGCGAGGAGGGCGTGGAGGTGCTGGCGGGCAACCGCGTGGCCGAGACGGCCGAGCCTATCGCCACCGCGTATGCCGGGCACCAGTTCGGCACGTTCGTGCCGCAGCTCGGGGACGGCCGCGCCATCCTCCTCGGCGAGCTGATCGACCGGGACGGGGTACGGCGCGACGTCCAGCTCAAGGGCTCGGGTCGGACGCCGTACTCGCGCGGCGGTGACGGGAGGGCCGCGCTGGGCCCGGTCTTGCGCGAGTACGTGGTCAGTGAGGCGATGGCGGCGCTGGGCATCCCCACGACCCGCGCGCTTGCCGCGGTGACGACCGGGGAGGTGGTGAGGCGAGAAGAGTTGCTTCCGGGCGCTGTCCTGACCCGCGTCGCCTCCAGTCACATACGTGTGGGCACCTTTCAGTTCTTCGCCAGTCGCGGGGACGTAGAGGGCCTGCGGCTGCTGGCCGACCACGTCGTCGCCCGACACTACCCTGACGCGGCCGGCTCCGGGCGACCGCACCACGCGCTCCTCGATGCGGTGATCCGAGCGCAGGCGGAGCTGATCGCCCGATGGATGCTCGTCGGCTTCATCCACGGCGTGATGAACACCGACAACACGTCGGTCGCCGGGGAGACTATCGACTACGGGCCGTGTGCCTTCATGGATGCGTATGACCCTGAAGCCGTCTTCAGCGCCATCGACCGACAGGGACGGTATGCCTATTCCATGCAGCCGGTCATCGGCGAGTGGAACCTGACCCGCCTCGCGGAGTGCCTGCTGCCCCTGCTCTCCGACGACATGGACGCGGCGGTCGCCGAGGCGGAACAGGCGCTCGACGCTTACCGGACGGCCTTCGAGCGGGCGTATCAGGAGGGGCTCAGGCGTAAGCTCGGCCTGCTCACGGAACGCGAGGGCGATGCCGAGCTGGGGCGTGACCTGCTACAGGCGATGGCTACGAACGCCGCCGATTACACACTGACGTTCCGTCGGCTGAGCGATGCGGCGTCAGGTCAGGAGGATGACGCGGGCGTGCGCGGCCTGTTCGCGAACCCTTCGGCTTACGACGAATGGGTGCCGCGGTGGCGACAGCGGTTAGAGCAGGAGCCGACGGACGCGGCCGCGCGACGTGCCGCCATGCTGGCGGCCAACCCGGCTTTTATCCCGCGTAACCACCTCGTCGAAGCAGTCATCCGGGCGGCCGTCGACGAAGATGATTTCGCCCCGTTCCACGAGCTGTTGACGGTGACGTCGAATCCCTACGAAGACCAACCCGCCTTCGCGCGATACGCCGAACCGCCCGCAGACCACGAACGGGTGCTCCAGACCTTCTGCGGAACATGAGACTCCCGCCGCCGGGTCAGGAGGTGTTTGCTTCGGCCCGCGTCCCCGTCGAACGACGTTCAAATGGAGTGGCCGCCCGGAAAATTTTCCGGGCGGCCACTCTCGCATTCGCGGCCGTGTTTAGCGCCCGAACCTGTTCCTGTACTCGTCCGACTTGATGAAAGCGTTGACCATCTCGGCCCGGACGTAGTTGCCGCCGAACTCGTTGAGCTTGTCGAGCCAGAACTTCCAGCCGCGGAAGTCGAGGTCGGGCTCTTCGTCGGGGTTGCGCCTGAGGTAGCCGTAGTACTGCATCAGCACGAAGGCGCGGTTGAACTCCGCGGCCCGCATGTCGGCGTCGTCCGCCACCGAGCGGAGCACGGCGGCGCGCTTCCGAGGGTCTTCGGGGGTCGAGCCGAGCGACGCGACGAGCGCCGACCTCTCCGAGGGGGAGAGCGCGCCGCCCGTGTTCCGGCTAAGCTCGGCGACGAACTCCTCGGCCGTCATCGTCAGCGGGTAGGCGTTTATGAATCGCTCCCGCTGGACGAACTCGAAGGCGTAGGCGTTCTTGTTATCTTCCAACTGCTGCTGCCAGTTGCCGACGCCGACCTGGACGTCGCGGCCGAGCCGCTGCGCGTCCGTGATGAACTCGTCCAGGCGGATGACGGGCACCGTGCCCGCCACGCCCGGCGAGGTCGCGTCGCCGAACGCCGCCTTGTAGGCGCGGTAGGCGAGGAAGCCGGTCTCCTGAAACTCGATGGAGAGGAAGAAGGCCGCGCTGACGTTGACGCGCTTGACCTCGCGGCACGGGGCGTCAGCGCCGCACGACTCTATCTCGTTCGTCCAGTGCGCGAGCCCCGGGGCGTCGGGCTCGCGGTTGAGGAAGTCGTGGTAGTGCTGGCGGACGAACTCGCCGCTGTCGTCGGTCGGGTTGGACGCGGACTCCTGCGGGTCGTCGGTAATCTCCAGCGTGGCGATGTGCGGCGGGCCCAACTGCTCCAGGCCGACCGGGCGGTTGAGTACGAGGACGGCTTGCTCCGTCCCCTCGACGTAGGAGTCGTCGTTGACGAGGACGACGAACGAACGCTCGGCCTCGCCCGGGGCGAACCTGAGCGTGCCCCGCGCGCGCGTGAAGTCGCAGCGGTCG
>DASVSK010000592.1:0-2625 GCA_036388135.1 Pyrinomonadaceae bacterium
AAACGTTTCGCCCCCGTCCTCGCTTTGCCCTTCGGGTGAGGGGCGCGCCCCTCACCCGACAGCCTTTAATCGTTTAAGGGTCTAGGCTTTGCTGCCGCGGCGTTTGCGCGCGCGGGCGGCGACGCCGGCCAAGCCCGTCCCGAAGAGGAGCATCGTCATCGGCTCGGGCACCGCGCCCGGCGGGGGGTTGCCCGTGTTGTTCGCCACGTCGCTGTCGCCGCCGTTGACGGCCTGGAAGCGTGCGAAGATGGAGCGCGCGATCTGGTCGGCCGTCAGCCCGGCGAAGTCGCCCGTGATGACGAAGGTGGCGCTGGAGCCGCCCGCGATGCCGTTCTGGACGCTGCCGCCGCCGAAGGTCGGGTTGCCGTTCGCCTTGTCCATCAGCACCAGGTCGAAGCTGGAGACGAAGTTCTGCGCGCCCGCCTGGGACTTGACGTCGTAGGCGATGAAGTAGTTCGGGTTCGACGAAGAGACGAGCTGGAAGTTGTTGGCGCGGTTTCCGGGGAGCGCGAACCCGATGTTGGTGATGGTGCCGGTCGAGCCGGGCGCGACCGACGTGTTGTTGATGGTGAAGGTGAACGTGTTGCCGCTCAGCGAGTAGTTGGTGATCGTGGCCGTGACGCCCGTGCCGTTGATGCCGGTGAGCGTGATGGTGTCGGCCCGTGCGACCGAGCTAAGGGCGAACATCGCGATGGCGGCTGCGGTGGTGAGCAAAGCTTTTCTGAACATATCTGCCTCATTTCCCCCGTCAAAAGTTTTTTGATCCCGTGCGTTGCGGCGAGCATGCCGGGTGGAGCAAAAGAGCGGCTTCGAGGTCTTCACACTCGCAAGCGGCCTAGCCTGTCAGGTCTTGTAGCCCTTTGTCCTGTCAGGAAAAGATGAGCAATGCGGAAGTCTTTCCAGAAAAACTGAGTGCGGGGAGATTACAGAAAACCCGCCGCGGGGTCGGCGGACGAACCTTCCGAGCCCGCGGCGCGGGGGATTTAAAACCCGCGCCGCGTCACGATGCGCGTGAAACGGCCGACGACCGCGCGCGACTCCGGCACCGCCCACAGCGACGTGAGCGCGAAATAGAGGAGCCCGTACGGCGTCAGCACGAGCGCCGCCAAGATGATCGGGTGCAAGTCGCCGAGCAGGAGTCGGAGCCCCCACGCCACGGCGGCGCTCAGCGCGGCCGAGACCCAGAGCTTCGAGGCGAAAGAGACGGGGACGCCCGTGCGCCCGATGCGCGCGTTGAGCCTCCGCCGGAGCAGGAGCAGCTCGGCCCACCCGGCCAGCCCGGCCGAGAGGGTCAGGCCGACCGCGCCCCAGCGCGGCTCGACGCCGAGCAGCGGCGGCAGCGGCAGCGCGAAGAGGTAGCCGAGCACCGTGGCGAGCGCGACGTGGAGGACGGCGAAGCGCAGCGGCGTGCGCGTGTCGTGCAGCGCGTAGAAGGTTGAGGAGTAGAGGCGGCCGAAGGTCGAGGGCAGCAGCCCCACGGAGGAGCCGGCGAGCACGGCCCAGACGTAGACGGTCTCGTCGCGGCCGAAATTCCCGGTCTGGTAGAGCGCGCCCACCATCACGTCGCCCAGCGTGAGGAGCGCCACCGCCGACGGCACGATGAAGAGTGCGACCCGCCGCAGCCCCGCCGTCAGACGCCCGCGCAGCGTCTCGGCGACCTCGGACTGCTCGCCCCGCGCGCTCGACATCTCGGGCAGCTCGGCCGCGGAGACCGAGATGCCGAAGAGGCTGACGGGCAGCGTGTAGAGGCTCTGCGCGTAGCCGAGCGCGGCGACCGCGCCCGTGCCGAGCCAGCTCGCCAGCCACGCGTCGACGAAGGCGCTGATCTGCACGACGCCGCGGCTGACGAAGACGGGCACGAAGTTCTTGAGCACCGTCCGCACGTGCGAGTTGGCGAGGCCGAGCGCGAGCCGCGCGCGCCTGAGCAGCATCAGCACCGTCGGCAGTTGCACGGCGAACTGCAAGGCGCTTCCCACGACCGAGCCCCACGCCGCGAACGCCGCGACGTGCCCCCACACTTCGAGGTTTTCGGGCGGCGTCCGGCGCGTGGGCCACCCCGCCCACGCGAGCGCCGCGATCTGCGCGACGTTCCAGACGACGGGCGCGGTGTAGGAGAGGAAGAACCGACGGTGGCTGTTGAGCACCCCGAGGCACCACGCCGAGAGCACGAGCAGACCCGCGCCGGGGAAGAAGATGCGCACCAGCCGCTCGGTCAGCTCGCGCTTCTCCCCCTCGAAGCCCATGGCGATGCCATTGATGAGGAGCGGCGAGGCGAGCACGCCGACCAGCACCAGCACCGAGACGACGAGCGCGAGCAGTGTGAAGACGGCCCAGGCGACGCGGTCAGCCTCCTCCTCCCTGGCGACACGGGCGGCCTCCTCCTCCCCCTCGTCCGGCGCGAGCAGCCCCGCGTAGACGGGGATGAAGGAGGCGGAGAGCGCGCCCTCGCCGAAGACGTTCTGGAGGAAGTTGGGGATGCGGAAGGCCGCGTTGAAGGCGTCGGCCGCGTCGGAGTTGCCGAGGAAGTAGGCGAAGACGCGCTGGCGCACGACGCCGACCACGCGGCTGAGCAGAATCCCCGCGCCGACGAGGAATGCGCCGCGCCCCGCGCCGCCGCCGGCGCGC
>DASVSK010000593.1:0-5475 GCA_036388135.1 Pyrinomonadaceae bacterium
GGTGGTGAAGGTGATGCGCTCCATCACCGCGCCGCTCTGCTCCTGCGGCTCCTTGCCCTTCGCGAAGAAGCCGCGCATCCGAAGGTTCTGGCGAATCGTCGCCCGCGCCTTGCCGAGCTGCTCGTCGGTCAAATCCAGAAGAACCACACGGTGGCCCGTCTCCGCGAGGTTCTGAGCCACCCCGACCCCCATCACTCCCGCGCCGACCACCCCGACTACGTCCATTTGAAATGCCTCCTTCGATGATGAATTAAGGACGACCGGCCTTCAGCCCGCGGCCTCGGCGACGCCCGCGCCCTCGGCCCCCGCCACGTCCGGCAGTCTATGTTCCAACTCGCGCAGCGGCCGGTAGAGAGAGCCGGCCGCCACCGCGAGCACCGTCAACGCCCCCAGGACGATGAATAGCAGGGCGATGCCGCGGCCCGGGCCGACCCCCAGCACCCCGCCGACGGTTCGCGCAAGGGGCCCTTGTGCCGCCATCCAGGGCTCGAAGGCGCGGTCGGCCAGCGGGCCGGCGACCAGGTACGCCAGCGGCAGGGCCGACCACGCCACGAGGCGACGCATGGCGAAGGCCCGCCCCTGCACCTCGGCCGCCACCTTCGTCTGCCAGATGGTCTGGCTGGCGGTGAAGATGAGCGGGTCGCAGAACAGAAAGATGAACGCGGCCGCCCCGACCAGCACCGGGCTTGGCTGGAGCACGGCCAGGAACAGCACCACCCCGCGCACCAGCGTCGAGACGAGGATGGCCCGCACCTTCCGCCGCGGCCCGCCCCAGACGCTCACCAGGATGCTCCCCAGCACCACGCCCACGCCGCCCGCCGCCATGATGGTGCCGAGCGCCTCCGCGGTCGTGAAGCTCAGTATGAGCGGCGGCAGCAGGACCTGCACGACGCCCGTCGTGAAGTTGGTGATGGCGAAGAGCAGCAGCAGCGCCATCAGCTCGCGCTGACCCAACACGTACCTCCAGACCTGCGCCGCCTCGCGCCAGAAGGAGGGCGTCGCGACGCCCGCCGCCGCCTGTTCGGGGTGCGGGATGCGCACGACGCAGAGCGTGACGACGGCGAAGGCGTACGTCGCGACGTTTATCAGCAGCACCTTCGTCAGGCCGACCACGTCGAGGAAGACGCCCGCCACCAAAGGCGCAGCCACCATCGCCACCGACGTGCCCAGCGAGACCATGCCGTTGGCGCGCGAGAGGTGCCGGCGCGGCACGAGCAGCGTGATGGAGGCCGAGAGCGCCGGGAACTGCACCGACTGGAAGGCGGAGCTGGCCGTCAGCATCAGGTAGATGTGCCACAGCTCGAGCCGCCCCGCGACGGCCAGCGCGGCCAGCACCGCGCCGCACAGCCCGCTCCCGACGACGCCGAGCAGCATCACGCGGCGGCGGTCGCACCTGTCGACGATGACCCCCGCGAGGGGCAGGAGCGCTATCTCCGGGAGCACCGTAAAGAACGAGATCAGCGAGAAGGCCGTGACCGACTTCGTCTGCTGGTAGACCCACACGCCGAGGACGAAGCCGGCCAGGTGCGAGCCGAACAGCGACGCCACCTGCCCCAGCCACACGACGCCGAAGACCCCGCCGCCGTAGAAACGCTCGTGCCGGCCCACGGCCTCCTCCGCCGACACCCCTGTCGGGGCACTACTCATGCCGCAGGCCCCCGGACAGGTCGAGCTTCAGGAGCCGGAGCATCGGCAGGTAAATCGCCGTCACCACGACGGCCAGCAACAGGACGACCGGGAGCAGCATCACCTCCGGGGCCGCGGGACTCACCTGATACAGCAGGTTCGAGAGCACGCGCCCCAGCGCGAGGCCCCCGGCCGTGCCGAGGACGAGGCCCACCAGCGCGAGCCAGAGGCCCCGCCCGACGACCATTCGGACCAGGTTGCCCCAGCGCGCGCCGAAGGCCAGTCGGATGCAGAACTCCTTCGTCCTCTGCGTCACCGAGTAGGCGGTCACGCCGTAGATGCCGAGCGCCGCCAGGAACAGGCCGAGGGCGGCGAAGAGGCTGGTGAGCAGCGCCGTGAAGCGCTGCGGGCCGAGGAACTCTGAGAGGTGCTTGTCCATCGTCGTCACCTCCGAGATCGGCTGGTTCCGGTTCAGCGTGTGTATCTCCGCCCGCACCCGCTCGACGAGGCTCAGCGGCGGGACGGCCGTGTGGATGAGCAGCGTCACGGGCCGCTTGTTGTCGACCTGAAAGTAGGGCAGGTACCAGACCGGCCGGTCGACCCTGAAGTTGAAGCGGTCTTCCTTGACGTCGTCCACCACGCCGACGACGTTGTACCAGGGCGTCGTCGGCGCGGGCGGGAAGCCCGGCCGCACGCGCTTGCCGAGGGGCGACTCGCCGGGCCACTCGCGTTTGGCGAACTCCTTGCTGACGACCACCACGGGCAACGAGTCCGCGCGGTCCTTCTCTTCGATGAAGCGCCCTTGCAGCAGCGTCAGCCCCAGCGTCTCCGTGTAGGCGGGGCTGACGAGGCGGTGCGCGGTGATGGGGATTTCGCTTGAGTCGGCCACCGGCTTCCCCTCCACCGTGTACGACGCGTCGAGGCTGGAGAGGCTGACCGGGATGTTCGTCGTGATGCCGGCCGAGACCACGCCGGGCAGCCCCCTCACCCTTTCGAGCAGTTGCCGCGTGAAGTCGACCCGGTTGACGTGCTGCGCGTAGTCCGCCTCCGACAGGTGCAGCTCCATCGACAGCAGGTTGTCCGGGCGGAAGCCGAGCTTCGCGTCGTTGAGGCGCTGGAAGCTCATCACCATCATGATGGCCCCGAAGAGCAGCACCGTGGCGACGGCGATTTCGGCGACGATCAACCCCTCGAACACGCGCCGCCCCTTCTTGCCGATGCCGCCGCGCTGGCCGCCCTCCCTCAGCCCGGCCACGACGCCGCCCGCGGGGTCGGTCCACACGGCGGGCGCGAGCCCGAAGAGCACCCCCGTCAGCAGCGACACGCCGAACGTGAAGGCCAACACCTGGCCGCTGATGGGCACCTCCTGGAAGACGTCCTTCATGGCGAAGAAGTAGACGGGGTTGAGGGCCATCAGCGAGCTGGTCGCGAGCCGCGCGAACAGCAGCCCGACCGCCCCGCCCAGCAGCGAAAGCATGAGGCTCTCCGTGAGCAGTTGCATGATGAGGTGCTTGCGGGTCGCGCCGAGGGCGACCTGGATGGACGTCTCGTACCTCCGCTCGAGCGTCCTGACCAGCAAGAGGCTGGCGACGTTGGCGCACGAGATGAGCAGGAGGAATCCGACCACGCCCATCAGCAGGAAGAGCGTCGGGCGGATGTTGCCGGTGATGTCCCCGAGCAGTTGTTGCCGCAGCGGGATCAGCTTGATGCCCCAGCCCTTCCGGTGCTCCGGGTACTGCCGCTCCAACTCCTGCGCGATGCCCCTCGCGTCCCTGTTGGCGTCCTCGACCGAGACGCCCGGCCTGAGCCGCGCCACGAGAAAGTACTTGTGTGCGGCCTGCTCTTTAATCGGCAGGGTCTCCGTGTTCAGCGCCAGCGGCACCCAGATTTGCGTGCGCAGCGGGAGGTCGAAGCCGGCCTGAAGGACCCCGACGACCGTGTAGTTCTGGTTGCCGAGGACGAGGCCGCGCCCGATGACGTTCGGGTCGCTGCCGAAGCGGCTCTGCCAGAGGCCGTGGCTGAGGAGCGCGACCGGCGCGGCCCCCGGCCGGTCGTCTTCCGGCAGGAAGGCGCGGCCGAGCATGGGCTTGATGCGCAGCGTCGTCAGGTAGTCGTGGGAGATGGCGGCCCCCGAAAGGCGCTCGGGCCTGTCCGTGCCGCGCAGTGAGAAGACCTCGTAGGTGCCGATGCCGATGTCGCTGAACGTGCGGCCCTGCGCCCTGAAGGCGTTGGCGTCGAGGATGGACGCCTCGAAGGGGTCGTCTTCGGTGCGCATGTCGAGCGTGAACATCACGCGGTCGACCTCCTCGACTGGCAGCGGCCGGACGAGGAGCGCGTTCACGACGCTGAAAATGGCGGTGTTCGCGCCGATGCCCAGGGCGAGGCAGAGGATGATTACCGTGCTCATCATCTTCCTGCGGGTCAGCCGCCGGTAGGCGAGTCGGATTGCGTGCAGTAGCGTGTACATTGCTTCTCCCCTTCAGAGAACTCGAAACGAACGGGCTGGATGCCGCGCCCTTCGCGCGCCCTCAGCCGTGATCCCCCCGGCCGTTCAGCATCTCGCCGAGGCGTGCCGCCAGCACCTTGACGGGCGGCCCGTTGACGATTGAGTAGTGGTCGCCCTCGATCTCAAGCACCTCGGAGCTTGCCGCGTAAGGCTCCCAGCCGTGCGCCGCGTCGCCGCCGTCCGCCGCGCCGCTCTTGAAGAGCGTGAGCTTGCCCGCGTAGGCCCTCGGCTCGTAGGCCAGCAGCGCCGAGAGGCTCGTGCTGTAACGTCGGAACAGCTCGCGCAGCTCGGGAAGCCCCAGCCCTTCCGGCACTGCCTCCGACGCGCGCGCCCTCTCCAGCAGCAGCCCCAGGGCCTCGTCCAGGGGGAGGCGACGAGCGTCCTCGTGCGGGAACTCGAAGCCGCGGCCGGAGACGCCTTCCATGTCTCGCGCGAACATGCGCAGGAGGTCGTGCCCGTCGAAGCCTTCCCGCCCCCCGACGCCCCGCGGCACGTAAGAGTCGATCAACGCGAGCAGCGACACCCCCTCGCCCTCCTCGCTGAGCAGGCGCGCCATCTCGAACGCGATCACGCCGCCCATAGACCACCCGCCGAGGCGGTACGGCCCCTGCGGCTGAATCGCGCGCAGCTCTCGCAGGTAGTGGGCGGCCAGACCCTCAATCGTGGGCGGCGACGGAACGTCCTCAAGGGCGGGGAGCTGGAACGCGTAGAAGGGCTGCTCCGGCCCGAGGTGTTGCGCGAGGGCGGCGTAGCAGAGCACGCTGCCGCCGACGGGGTGGACGCAGAAGAAGGGCCGCCGCGTCCCCCCGGGCCGTATCGGCACGAGCGCCGAACGCTTCGGCGCGACCCCGCCCTGCCGCAGCAGGCCGGCGAGCTGCTCGACGGTCGGGCCCTGGAGCAGGTCGCCGATGGGCAGCTCGCGGCCGAACTCCCGCTTGATAGTTAACGCGAGGCGGACGGCCATCAGCGAGTGGCCGCCGAGGTCGAAGAAGCTGTCGCGGACGCCCACGCGCTCGACGCCGAGCACGTTCCCCATAATCCTCGCCAGCCCGAACTCAAGCTCGTCGCGCGGCGCGAGGTAGGCCGGCGCCTCTTTGGCCCGCCTGTCGCGCGGGGCCCGCGGCTGTCGCCTTCGCTCAAGCTCCCGCCCTTCCTCTTCGGTGAGCAGATGAATTTCCGACAGGGGCCTCTCCGGCGCGGCGACGACCTCCGCGAGCACCCGCTCGAAGTGTTCCAGCATCCGCCGGACGGTGGCGGCCTCGAACAGGTCGCGGCTGTACTCGAACGCCGTCAGCAGCCCGTCCTCGGTCTCGGCCATGTACAGCGTCAGGTCGAACTAGGTC
>DASVSK010000594.1:0-4340 GCA_036388135.1 Pyrinomonadaceae bacterium
ACTGACTACTGTCTACTGTCTACTGTATTTCGATAAACCCTTCGCCCATGAAGTGGCACCGGCCGCCGACGCGGACGGCGGTGATGTCGCCCGCCTGCTGTTCGATGCGGATGCGGATGAAGCTCGGGCGTCCCATCTCCAACCCTTGCTCGCTGACGATTTCGGCCGCCGGGTCGCATTCGACCAGGCGGTGGCGGACGAGGTAGCAGCCGAGCGGGCCGCTCGCGCCGCCGGTCGCGGGGTCTTCGTTGATGCCGAGGCCGGGCGCGAACATGCGGCTGTGGACGGTCGAGCCGGCGTGCTCGACCTCGCGCGTGAAGACGAAGACCTCGGGCGGGACGCCGCCGCCGGTCGCCGCCTGCTCTATCAGGTCCGCGCGCGGGCGCGCGCGGCGCGCTGCGTCGAGCGTGCGGAGCGGCACGAAGAGGAAGGGCACGCCGCAGGAGACGACTTCGAGCGGCAGCGACGGGTCGAGGTCTTCCGCGTCGAGCGAGAGCATGGCGGCGGCGGCGCGCGCGTCCGTCATGCGCGCCCCGAAGGTCGGGAGCGGCTGGCTCATCTCGGCGAAGACCGGCTCGCCGCCCTCGAACCGGACGGTGACCGGGACGGGCCCGACGCCCTCTTCGAGCACGATCTTCGTCTCGCTCGCATCACGCCGAATCATGTGCTCGCGCGCGAGGACGAAGGAGGTGCCGACCGTCGGATGCCCCGCCATCGGCAGCTCGTGCCCGGGCGTAAAGATGCGCACGCGCCAGTCGTTGCGCGGGTCGTCGGGCGGGAGCACGAACGTCGTCTCCGACAGGTTGAACTCCTTCGCAATCGCCTGCATCGTCTCCGCCCCGACGCCGCGCCCGTTGGTGAAGACGGCCAGCGGGTTCCCGCCGAACGCGCGGTCGGTGAACACGTCGACGCGGTGGTAGTGCAGTCTCCTCATTCAGCTCCCCCCTTCCCGAATCTTCCATCGCGCCTTCCGGAAGCCCCTCACCGGCCCACTCGGCGGCTCGCCGGAGGCGGCGCGCCCTCCCGTAAACTCGAAGACGACCGAGACACGCCAGAGGCTCAACTCGCCGACGCGCCATCCGACCGACAGGTCTGACAGGCCGCGGGCCGCGAGTAGGGCCTTGACCGATTCAAGCGCGCGGCGCAGGGCGGCCGGGTCGCAGACGCCGCCCTCCTGGACTCCCTTCGCGCGAACCGCCTTGAGCACGTCCGCCTCGGCGAGTCCGCGCGGCAGCCCCTTGAGCTTCAGCTCGGCGATGAGCGGCAGCTCAAGGACTTGGAAGACGACGACCTTGCCGCCGCGCGCGCCGTCCTCGATCATGAAGCGCGTCGCCGTCGTGTCGAAGACCCCGAGGTCGAGCAGCGCCTGGAAGTCGCGGTGGACTCGGCGCTCGTCGTAAGGGTCGCCGGGGCGGACGCGGATGCGCGCGAGCAGCTCTTCGTCCGTCAGCCGCCGGTTGCCCTGTATCTCGACCGACTCGACGAGCACGCGCCGCTGCGGCGTCGACTGCTGCGCGTGCGCGGCGGCCGAGAACGAGAGCAGCAGCAGAAGCACGCGGGCAAGACTTCTCATCCCCTTCCCTCTCATGTCCTCCCCTTTCCGCGCTACGAGCCGAGCGCGCGCCCGAAGTCCTGTATCAAGTCCTGCTCGTCTTCGAGGCCGACCGAGACGCGGACGAGGGCGTCGCTCAGGCCGCGCTCGCGCAACTGCTCGGCCGTCATGTAGCCGCGCCACATCGCCGCCGGGTGGACGATGAGCGTCTCGTGGCCGCCGAGGCTGGCGGCGTTGGTCGCGAGCCGCAGGGAAGAGATGAGCCGCTCGGCCGTCTCGTAGCCGCCGCGCAGCTCGGCCGAGAGCATGCCGGTGAAGCCCGCCATCTGCGCGCGCGCCAGCCCGTGCTGCGGGTGCGACTCAAGGCCGGGGTAGTGGACGCGCTCGACCCCCGGGTGGCCTTCGAGGAAGCGCGCCAGCGCCAGCGCGTTCGAGTTGTGCCGCGCCACACGCATCCCGAGCGTGCGCAGGCCGCGCAGCAGGAGCCAGCCGTCGAAGGGCGACAGTATCGAGCCGGCGAGCAAAGAGAAGTGCCACGCGCGCTCGACGAACTCGCGCGTCGAGACGACGCAGCCGGCCGTCACGTCCGAGTGGCCGCCGAGGTACTTGGTCGCGCTGTGGACGACGACGTCGAACCCGAACTCCAGAGGCCGCTGGTTGAACGGCGTGGCGAAAGTGTTGTCGACGACCGTGGTGATGCCGCGCCCGCGCGCCAGCTCGGCCACGGCGCGCAGGTCCGTCACCTGCATCAGCGGGTTGGTCGGCGACTCGGCGTAGACGACGCGCGTCTCGGGCCGGAGCGCCGCGGCGAACTCTTCCGCGCGCGTCTGGTCGACGAGCGTGACCTCGACGCCGAAGCGGCGCGGCAGCTCCTCGAAGAGCGTCATCGCCCCCGCGTAGTGGCTCGTCTGCGCGACGACGTGGTCGCCGGCCTTGAGCGCCGACATCAGCGCCGTGAAGACCGCGCCCATCCCGGAGGAGGTCAGCAGCGCCGCCTCGCCGCCTTCGAGCGCGACGAGGGTGGCCTCGACCTCCTTGTGCGTCGGGTTGCCGTAGCGCGTGTAGAACTCGGCCGGGCGCACGGCCGTCGCCATCTCCGCGAAGTGCTCGGACGAGTCGGCGCTAAACGTCGTCGTCTGCCATATCGGCGGGGTGACGGCGCGCGTGCGGTTCTCGCCCTTGCCGGCGTGGATGGCGCGCGTCTGAAAGCCGCCGCCCTCGAACTCTTCCCTGCTCATCCTCGTCAGTCCTTTCGGCTCCGATGATCGTTTCGGCGGCGTCCGCCCCGCGCGTCCTGCCCGAGCCGGATGATAGCGCGAGCGCGGCCGGGAGCGCACCGCCCGGCGGCCGCGCCGCGAAACTTTCGACGCCGTGTATTTCCGCCCGCCGCACGCGCACTGTTCCGTTGGCAGAGGCTCCCCGACGGTTTGCGACTTTACGAAATTTCCGGAGCTAAGACGATGAGCAGCAGAAAAACAGCCATGCCCCAGGTTCATAACTCGCCTTCATCCCTTTCGTCGGCCGCGCGCGCGGCGCTGGCGTGCGTCGCGCTCATGGCGATGCTGGCCGCCTTCTCGGCGTCGCCCGCCTCCGCCGACGACGACGAGACCATCATCGAGGCCCGCCTCGCGGGCGCGGCCATCGGCGGCTCGACGCCGCACGGCAAGGCCGTCTTCCGCCAGAGGCCGGGCAACGACCTCAAGCTCGAAGTCGAAGTCCAGGACGTCAACCTGCCCGCGGGCACGGCGCTGAACGTCTTCGTCGGCGGCCGGCAGATAGGCGTCATCACGCTCAACACGCTGCGCGCCGGCGAGGTCGAGCTTGAGACCGAGCGCGGCCAGGCCGTCCCCGCCGTCAGCAACGGCACCGGCGTCGCCGTCAGGAACCAGGCCGGGGCCGACATCGTCGCCGGCACCTTCGGCTCGGCCGCGCCGACGCCGACCCCCGGCGCGACCCCGACCGCGACGCCCACGCCGGGCGCTTCCCCTTCGCCGACCCCGACCCCGGGCGCGACCCCTTCGCCGACGCCCACGCCCGGAGCCAGCCCGACGCCCACGCCTGGGGCGAGCCCGACGCCGACGCCCGGCGCGACTCCTTCGCCGACGCCCGTGATGAACGAGTTCGACGCCGACCTGACCGGCGCGGCCATCAACGGCATCGTGCCCGAGGGCGACGCCGAATACTCAATCGAGTTCAACAACCGCGAGTTCCGCGTCCGCGTCGAAGAGGTGAACCTGCCCGCGGGCACGCCCCTCAACATCCTCGTCGACGGCGTCAGGGTCGGCGGGCTCAGCGTCGCCCCGGGGCTCGACCGCAGCGAGTTCAAGGTCAAGACCGAGGACGGGCAGGCCGTCCCGCAGGTCAACTCGCGCACGCGCGTCGTCGTCACAGACCAGTCGGGGGCGACGCTCCTGGCGGGCTCCTTCTCGAACATCCCGCAAACGCTCGGCAACCCCGGCCCCGCGCCGATGCCGACGCCCGGCCCCGGCGGCGAGCTGCGCATCGAGTCGCGGCTGGCGGGCGCGGCCATCAACGGGCTGACGCCGACCGGGGTCGCCAAGTTCCGCACGCGCCCCGACAACCGCAACCTAGAAATCGAAGTCGAGAAGGTGAACCTGCCCGCGGGCACGATTCTCGACGCCTTCGTCGACGGCGCGAAGGTCGGCGAGCTGGTCATCGGGCCGACGCTCGAAGCCCGGTTCGAGCTGGAGAGTGAGCGCGGGCAGTTCGTCCCGGCGGTGACGACGGCGACGAGGGTGGTCGTCTCGAACCAGCAGGGGCGGACGCT
>DASVSK010000595.1:0-1611 GCA_036388135.1 Pyrinomonadaceae bacterium
GCGCGTACCGCGCGTGTCTCGCGCTGCTGCCGGCCGCGCTGCTCGCGCTGTGGTGGTGGCTCGCCGCGGCACCGCCGCTCGCGGAGGACGGCGAGGTGGCTTCGCGCGTCGCGCGGCACGCGGGCGCGGGGCTGCTGACGGGCGTCTCCACGCACATGCTCGTCTCGACGCACGTCTTCCTTGAGACGCTTCATTACGGCGTGTGGCTCGTCGGCGTGCCGCTGGCCGCGGGGACGGGGCTGCTGCCGTGGCGCGCAGGCGGCGTGCCGCTGGTGAGGCATAAGAAGGGTTGGCCGCGGCTCATCCGCACGCTGCTCCTGGGCGGCGGGGCGGTCGTCGCGCTGCTGTGGCTCTGCTTCCTCGCCGACTACCCGACGACGCGCGACCTCTACTTCACGTTCGCCATCGCGCACGTGCTGGCCGAAGTGCCCTTCCTGCTGAGACAGTAGACAGTAGTCAGTAGACAGTAGTCAGTAGCGCTCCGCGCCGCGGGCGTTGACGCTGACACCCGGATGATTCGACGGCGAAAGTTTTTCTACTGACTACTGACTACTGTCTACTGTCTACTTCCTACTGTCTACTTTTTTAACCCCGATGGATAACGTAGACCTCTGGCGCTTCCTGCCCATCGGCTATCTCTTCACGGTCGCGTTGGAGACGCCCGTCCTCGCGCTCCTGCTCTCGCCGCGCCACGCGCCCCGGCGCAGACTCTTCGCGGGCCTCTGGCTGACGGCCTGCACGTACCCCGTCGTCGTCCTCGTCCTCCCGCCGCTCTTCGAGGGTCAGACGCGCGCCGCCTACCTCGCCGTGGCCGAGACGTTCGCGCCCGCCGCCGAGTGCGCGCTCTTCTGGCTCGCCTTCGGCGGAGAGGAGAACGCGGGAGGCTCCTCAATGTGGCGCGACTTCGCCGCCATCACCGCCGCCAACCTTCTCTCCTTCGTCGCGGGCGAGGTCGCCGGGGCCTACTCCTGGTTCGGGCTGCTGGGTTGAGGCGGCGCGGCGCGTTAGAATGGCCGCACACCTTTTAAACGAACGAGGGGGAAGTGAATGAGCAGCCTGTTCTCCGCTTTCAGTCTGAGGGGCGTCGAGTTTCGCAACCGCGTCTTCGTCTCGCCGATGTGCCAGTATTCGAGCCGCGACGGCCTGCCGAACGACTGGCACATGGTTCATCTGGGGAGCCGCGCCGTCGGGGGCGCGGGGCTCGTCTGCGTCGAGGCGACCGGCGTCTCGCCCGAGGGGCGCATCTCGCCCGGCGACACCGGCCTCTGGTCTGAAGCCCACGCGCGTGCGTTCGAGCCCATCGCCGCGTTCATCAAGTCGCAGGGCGCGCGCGCCGCCATCCAGCTCGCGCACGCGGGGCGCAAGGCTTCGACGCACGTGCCGTGGCGCGGCGGAAAGCCTCTGGGCGAGGGGGAGGGCGCGTGGCAGACGCTCGCGCCGAGCGCCGTGCCCTTCGGCGACTGGCCCGCGCCGAAGGAGATGACGCGCGGCGAGGTCGAGGCGGTCGTCGTACAGTTCGCCGACGCGGCGCGGCGCTCGCTCGAAGCCGGCTTCGACGTCGTCGAGCTGCACATGGCGCACGGCTACCTCCTCCACGAGTTCCTCTCGCCG
>DASVSK010000596.1:0-2655 GCA_036388135.1 Pyrinomonadaceae bacterium
GCTCGCGCGGCGCGAAGGCTTCGAGCTTCCACAGCCCCTCGCCGCAGCGTACGCCGTCCTCGCCGTAGAAGGTCGCCCAGCCCGCGGCGTAGTTGTAGAAGACGGGGCTGCGGTTCTCGACCACGACGCGCGTGTTGCGCACCGGCGCTTCGGGCGTGCCCGCGAGCGAGAGCGTGCGCAGCCTGCCGCCGAGCGCCTCGTTCCCCGCCACGTCGTACGCGACCGCCGCCTGCGCCAGCGGCACGTGCGGCTCGCTCGGCCGCACGTCCGAAGTTGTCGCCGCCGTCTGCTGCTGCTGCTGCTGCGGCTCGGCCGCCGTCTGCGCCCGCGCCGCGCCGACGCACGCGGCGGCGACGATGAGCAGAGACGCCATCGCAAAAAGTTTAGTTCTCACCTGCCCTCCTCCGTTCCGGGTTCCGCGCCGGCACGCTCGATCCTGCGTGCCGCGAGAGTATACGGCAAGCCGCGCGAAGACAAACCCCTCAGCCCGAGACGACCGGCATCAGCGCCGCGCCGCGCGGCATGACGTAGCCCGCGGCGTCCGCCCCGGCGCTCGCGAGCGCCTCTTCGACCGTGCGCGCGGGCGTCATGCGCATGCGGCGCACGTCCTCTTCGGCGAGGTTCGAGACGAGGTGGACGCGGAACCGCTCGGCCTTCGTCAGCAGCGACCAGGCGGTCTGCCCGTTGACCTCGTAGGAGTCGCGCAGCCGCCCTTCGAGCGCGCGCGAATCCGCCGAGTCGAACCACTTGAGGAAGTCTTCGCGCCCCGGGCCGTCGGCGCACTCGGCGGCGAGGACGATGTGGCCGCCCTCCGCGCACGCGTACGACGCCATCTCCAGAGCCTTGTGCGCCTGTATCAGGTTCAGGTCGAAGGGCGCGCCGCCGGCCGAGGCGACGACGACCGCGCGCTTCTCGTTAATGTTGACGGTGTGCGAGTCGGCGTACTCGGCGCAGGCCAGGCGGTGCGCCGCGCGCCAGTCGCCCGCGTAGAGGCGCACGACGCGGCCGCGCCCGTCCGTCACCGCGTTGATGAGGAACGAGGGCGCGGCCTCGGCCGCGATGCGCTCGCACTCCTCGTGGACGGCGTTGCCGTCGAGCCTCCCCGCGCCGACGCCAGCGCGGCGGCCGCCGCGCTCGAAGTCGAGCGCCTGCAAGTGCGTCGCCTCGATGGTGCGCCGCGAGGCGAGGCCGGGGCAGACGCTCTTGCGCCCGCCGGTGAAGCCCGCGAAGTAGTGGAAGCCGACCGCGCCGGTGAGGATGACGTGCGAGTGCTCGAAGAGCGCGCGGTTAAGCTCCACCGGCGTGCCGCGCTCGGTCACGCCGACGGAGACGTGCTGCGACTCGTCGGCGGCGTCGTGCGCGAGCGTGCGCACGCGCTGGACGATGAAGGGCGTCAGAAGCTCGGCCTTCTCCTCGCGCGTGACGGGGCGGTGGATGCCCGTCGAGAAGATGACGCGCAGGTCGTAGGGCGCGACGCCGAGCGCTATCAAACGCCTGACGAGCAGGTTGACCACCTGCGCGCTCCCCGTCGCGCGCGTCGCGTCGGAGACGACGATCAGGACGCTCTCGCCCGGGCTGATGATGTCTTCGAGCGGCTGCGAGTCGAAGGGGTCGTCTATCACCGCGCCGACCTCCGCGTCCGTCAGCGGCCGCTCCTCGCGCGCCTCCCCTTCGAGCACCTCGAAGCGCCCGCCCTCGAACTCGAACGGCACAGTCCCGCGGCCGTAACCCAGTTGGATGGTCGTCATATGAAAAGTAGACAGTAGTCAGTAGACAGTAGTCAGTAGAAAACTTTTCCGCCGTCGAATCATCAGAATGTCAGCGACAACGACCGCGGCGCAGAGCGCCTACTGACTACTGTCTACTGCCCCCTCACACCCCGAAGCGCACCAGCTCGCGCTCGATGACGTTGAGCGAGGCGAAGTCGGTCTTCCCCGACGCGCGCGTCTCGGCGAGCCAGCGGCGTAGCTGGCGCGCCTCGTCGAGCGACTGGATGCGGCACGCCCCCGTCAGCGCCAGCGTGACCAGCGCGTCGGGCGCGCCGTGCGCCATCAGCGCCGCCTGCAAGGCCGCCTGCTCGCGCAGGTCGAGGACGATGAGAAGGCTGATTTCCATAAGCGCAGGTGTTAGACGTCGGATGCCGGTACCGGTCTTTACACCGACATCTGACGTCCGGCATCTGACATCTCATTCCTTCGTCGAACGGAAGCAGGCCGTGCCGGAGGTGCAGAAGTGGTACGTCTCGTCCTCGAAGTCGCCGGTCTCCATCTGGATGGTCAGGTGGTCGACGCCGAACTGGTCGTGGAGCTTCGAGCGCAGGTGGCGCAGAAGCTCCGCGGGCGAGGCGGCGTGCGCGTGCCGGACGTGCGCGGAGAGGGCCTCGCGCCCCGACGTGATCGTCCAGACGTGGAGGTCGTGGACGTCCTCGACGCCGTCGGTCGAGAGGATGATGTCCTCGACCGCGGCGAGGTTGATGTGCGCGGGCGTCCCCTCCAGCAGGACGTTGGTCGCCTCGCGGATGAGGTTCCACGAACTCCACACGATGAGCACGGCGATGAGCGCGCTGAAGAGCGGGTCGGCCGCGTGCCAGCCCTTGAAGGTGACGAGGATGCCCGCGGCTATCGCGCCCACCGACCCGAGCGCGTCGCCGACGAC
>DASVSK010000597.1:0-2275 GCA_036388135.1 Pyrinomonadaceae bacterium
GCGGGGCGGCGTCACTCTTCCTGGAGCAACCCCTGGCGCAGGGCGTAGCGGACGATGTCCGTGCGGCTGCGGAGGTTGAGTTTTTCCATCAGGCGGACCTTGTAGGTGTCCACCGTCTTGGCGCTGATGTTGAGCTTCCAGCCGATCTCCTTGTTGCTGTAGCCCCAGGCGATGAGGCGCAGCACCTGCCCCTCGCGCTCGCTCAGCTCGCCCGCGGGCGCGCGCCCCTCGGCCGTGTCCTGGTGGTTGAAATAGCCGCTGACGAGGCCGCCGGCCAGCGTCGGGTCGACGTAGGAGCCGCCCGCGGCCACCGTACGGATGGCGCGCACGAGCTCGTCCGTCACGGCGCGCTTGAGGACGTAGCCCGAGGCCCCGGCGTCGAGCATCTGGCGCAGGTAGCTCCTGTCCTCGTAGACGGTGAGCGCCAGGACTCTGACCTGCGGGCAATCGCGCCCTATGCGCTCGGTCGCCTCGGCCCCGGTCATGTCCGGCATGGACACGTCCATCACCACCACGTCGGGTTTAATCCGGCACGCCTCGCGCCACGCCGCGACGCCGTTGTCCGCCTCGCCGACGACGTGCATGTCGGGCTGTGCGTTGACGAGGGACTTCAGACCCTCGCGCACGACCATGTGGTCGTCGGCCAGGAAGACGCGGAGTTTGCTCACGCCGAAGCCCCTCCCTCCCCGCCGCCCGCGTCGAAGGGTATGCGCACGAAGAGGGTCGTGCCCGCGCCGGGCGCGGACTCGACGTTGATCGTCCCGCCGAGCAGCTCCGCGCGCTCGCGAATGCCGAGCAGTCCGAGCCTGCGCCCCCTGCCCTCGGGCGGCGTCGCCGCCTCGACGTCGAACCCGCCGCCGTTGTCCTCGATGACGGCGAGGACGTGGTCGCCGCGCCGCTCAAGGATGAAGCTCACGCGGTCGGCCCCCGCGTGCTTGGCGACGTTCGTCAGCGCCTCCTGCGCGATGCGGTAGACGGCCGTCTCGTGCGTGAGCGGGAGGCGTCCGCCCTCGAAGCCCGCGCTGTGGAAGTCCACCGACACGCGCGAATGCTCGGCCCACTCCTCCAGGTAATTGTAGAGCGCCGTCTCCAGCCCCAGGTCGTCGAGCGCGGGCGGGCGCAGGCCCCAGGCGAGGGTGTGAACCTCGCGCGACAGCTCGTCCGTAATCCCCTCAAGGCGCTTCAGGGTGTCGAGGGCGGTGCGGCGGCCGTAGGAGTCCGCGCCCAGCGTCTTGAGCCCCATCAGGAGGGCGGCGAGCTGCTGTCCCATCTGGTCGTGCAGCTCGCGCGAGATGCTGCGGCGCTCCTCCTCCTGCGCCGTGACGAGGCGGCCCAGCAGGTCGCGGCGCGCCTCCTCAGACCGGCGGCGCTCGGTGATGTCGATGGTGACGCCGACCATGCGCAGGGGCTCGCCCTCGGGGGCGTAGATGCCGCGGCCGTGCGCGACGATCCAGTGGGTGCTGCCGTCGGGCCAGACGGCGCGGTATTCCGCGTGGTAGTCGGAGCCGTCGCGCGCCGCGCGCTCGACGGCCGCGCGCACGCTGGCGCGGTCGCCCGGGTGAATCGACTGGAAGAATTCTCGGTAGGAGAACTCGGCGTCCGCCGGCAGCCCGAAGTTCGCCTTGCAGGTGGGGGACGAGTCCAGCTCGAACGTGTCGAGGTCGAGCTGCCACGCGCCGAGGTTGCCGGTCTGGAGCGCGACCCTCAGGCGCTGCTCGCTCTCGCGCAGCGTCTCCTCCGCCCGCTGACGCTCTTTGACTTCGTTGAGCAGCGTCCTTGTCAGCTCTTGCAGCTCGCGCGTGCGCTCTTCGACACGCACCTCCAACTGGTCGTACGCCCTGCGCAGCTCCTCCTCGGCGCGCTTGCGCTCGCTGATGTCGCGGACGATGGACTGGAGCACGCCGTCGCGTATCATCCTGCCGCTGATCTCCACGGGCAGGAGCGTGCCGTCCTTGCGGCGCAGCCGCCGCTCGGTCAGGAGCGTCTGCCCGGCGCGCAGCTCGTCGAAGCGGATGGGGGCGGCGGCCAGCTCTTCGGGGCCGATGAGGTCGCGGACGTTGAGGCGCAGCACCTCGGCGCGCGTGTAGCCGAGCATCTCGCAGAACTTCGAGTTGGTGTCGAGGATGTTCCCGTCCGGGTCGTAGGTGTGAATGCCGTCGGACGCCTGCTCCATGAGCAGCCGGTACTTGCCCTCGCTCTCCCGCAGGGCGTCCTCCGCCAGCTTCCGTTCGGCGATGTCGCGCACCGCCGTCGTGATGTAGGTTTTGCCCGCCAC
>DASVSK010000598.1:0-8063 GCA_036388135.1 Pyrinomonadaceae bacterium
TCGTCACCGTCGTCCGCCCCTGGCTCACCTTCCTCTCAAGTTACGAGCCGCCGCCGCCCGCCGCGGGCCTCTGAGCCGCCGCCCCGCCCGCCGGCGCTTAAAAAAACTGTTGACTGTCCTACGACAAAAGTAGTAGATTCAACCTCAGACGTAGTAGCAACGTTTCGGGGAGGGCTCGCGCGTGGCGAAAGAGTCGGACGTGAAGTTGACGAGGTTCGAGCTGGAGGTGATGGGCGCGCTGTGGGAGCTGGGGAGCGCGTCGGTGCGGGAGCTACAGGAGCGCCTGCCCGAGGGCAAGCGCCCGGCCTACACGACCGTGCAGACCATCGTCTACCGGCTCGAAGAGAAGGGCGCGGTGCGGCGCGTGAAGAAGGTCGGCAACGCGCACGTCTTCGAGCCCGTCGTCACGCGGCGCGCGACCGTCCGCCGCCTCTTCGGCGAGCTGCTGGGCTTCTTCGGCGGCTCGCCGCGGACGCTCATGGCGCAGCTCGTCGAGGCCGGGCACCTGACGCTCGAAGACCTGCGCGAGGCCGAGGAGACGCTCGAACGGCTCGAAGCCGAGAAGGCCGGCGCGGCCGCGCCCGTCGAAAGCGCCGCCGACCGAGACGCGTCGAAGGGCGCGGGCAGGACGTCGGGCGGCGCGGCAGGAAAGGGAGCGGGCGGCGAGAAAGGGAGGGGACGGCGTTGAGCGCACCGCACGAACTACTGGCGCGCGCGTCCGCGTGGCTTTGGCCGGCGCTGGCGAACCACCTCTGGCAGGCGACGCTGTTCGCGGCGCTCGTCCTCTGCGTGACGCTGCTGCTGCGCGACGGCCGGGCGCGCCTGCGCTACGCGCTCTGGCTGGTCGCCGCGTTGAAGTTCGCCGCGCCCTCGGCGCTCTTCGGCTTCCTCGCCGCGCGGGCCGGCGTCGGCTCGCCGTGGGGCTCGGCCGCGGAGACGGGCGCGGGCGCGCCGCTCTTCCTCAGAATCACGGAGCCGGTCGCGGCCGAATCGCCCGACCTCGTCGTCGTCGCGTCCGGCGCGCGCTCTCACGATGAGCTGTTCTGCGCGCTGACGGTCGTCTGGCTCGCGGGGTGCGCGGCGCTCTTCGCGGTGTGGCTCGGGCGGAGGCGCGAGTTCCTGCGCTCCGTGCGCGGCGGGGCGGAAGCCCGGGCGGGGCGCGAGTTCGAGGCGCTGGGGCGTGCGCGCGCGCGGCTCGGGCTGCGGCGCGAGGTGCTGCTGGTGCTCACGGACGCGCGCACGGAGCCGGGCGTCTGGCGCACGCGCCGACCCGTGCTGCTGCTGCCGTCGGAGGTCGCCGGGCAGTTGGACGACGAAGAGCTGGAGGCGGTCTTGACGCACGAGCTGGCGCACGTCGAGCGGCGCGACAACCTCTGGGGGAATCTACAGGCGGCGCTCGCGTGCGTCTTCTGGTTCAACCCGGCGGTGTGGCTCGTCGGCGGCAGACTCTTCGCCGAGCGCGAGAGCGCGTGCGACGAGCGCGTCATCGAGGCGGGCGGGCGCTCGGGCGCGTACGCCGCGGCGATTCTGAAGGTCGTGCGCTTCTGCTCGGGCTGGCGCGTGGCCGGGGTGGCGGGCGTCGCCTCGGGCTCTAACCTTAGAAGGAGAATCGAAATGATTATGCGTGGGGAGAAGGGCGGGGGTTTCCGCGCGTGGCACCGCGCCGCGGTCTCGGGGCTGGCGGCGGCGGCGCTCGCGCTGACCGTCGGGGCGGGGCTGTTCGGCCGGGACGCGACGACCGAGGCGCGGATGCTCGAAGGCGCGGACGACGCGCCGCAGGACGGGGCGCGGGTCGTCACGCGCGTCGCGCGCGGCGGCGTCGAGCGACGCGGCCAGGAGCCGGGGCCGGCGGTCAGCGAGGTCGAGCAGTCGCCGGAGGCTTCGGTCTTCTTCGAGCTGACGGCCGGCGCGCCCGTCGCCATCACGGATGCGCGGATGCGCATGATTACGCGCGAGCAGTTGCGCCGCGCCCACGCGGAGGGCGCAGACCACTTCGACGACGACGAGGGCTCGCAGCACTTCCTCACGCTGCCGACGGTCAAGGTGGCGAACATGTCGCCCAAGGCCATACGCCAGGTCGGCGTCGGGTTCGAGACGGGCGGCAAGCTCGGCGTCATCGCGGGCTACGCCGCGAGGATGAACCCCGGCGAGTCGCAGACCTTCATCTCCGACTGGAGCAGGCGCAACGTCATCCTCCCCGGCACCTTCGCCGACGTGAAGGTGCGCGTCATCTGGGTCGCGTTCGAGGACGGCACGCAGTGGGGCACACGCCCCGGCACGCCGCCCCCGCCCCCGCCCCCACCACCGCCGCACGCCCCGGACGCGCCAGACGCGCCGGACGTACCCGAGGCCCCGGCCAGGGGCTCGGGCGGGTCTGAAGCAGGGGGCAAGGGCGCGAACGGCGTCGCGGCCTCCGTGCGCGTCGGCTCGGGCTCCGGCGGCGGCGCTAGCGCGGCGCGCGGGGGCGGCGTCGGCGAGGGCGTCGGGGGCGGCGCGGAGGCGGGCCGGGCGTCGGGCGGCGGCGGCTCGCGGCTCGCGGGTCAGAAGCTCTACGCGCCGGAGCCCGCCTACCCGGCCATCGCTAAGGCCGCGGGCGCTGAGGGGCCGGTCGGCGTGAGGGTGACGGTCGACGAGGAGGGGGACGTCGTCGCGGCCGAGGCCGTCTCGGGTCACCCGCTTCTACACACAGCCGCCGTCGACGCCGCGCGCCAGTCCAGGTTCAGGCCCACGCTCGTCGAGGGCAAGCCGGTCAAGGTCTCGGCCGTCATCTCCTACGTCTTCACGCTCAAGTAAGCGCGCCGGCGCGGCGAGATGTAATTTCGGGCGAGGGCGACTGCGTGTAGAATGTCGCGCCATGTCAACGCACAGAATCATGCTGCGCTCGCGCGAGCGCGAGGATATGGTCGAGTTCACCGATGAGGTGCGCCGGCTCCTGCCCGACAGGGGCACGCGCGAGGGCGTCTGCGCACTCTTCGTGCGTCACACGACGGCCGGCCTCACCGTCAACGAGAACGCCGACCCGGACGTGCGCACCGACATGCTCCACGCCCTGCGCACGCTCATCCCGCAGCACGGCATGGGCTTCCGCCACGGCGAGGAGAACTCCGACGCGCACATCAAAGCCTCGCTCGTCGGCCCGAGCCTCACCGTCCCGTTCGCCGAGGGCGAACTCCTCCTCGGCCGCTGGCAGGGCATCTTCCTCTGCGAGTTCGACGGCCCGCGCAGGCGGGAAGTCGTCGTGACGATACTGGACTCTTAACGGCGGCGGCGGCGCCGACGTCGAAACCCGTAGACGCTCTTTCCCGCGGGCTCGGCGTTCGGCCGCCGCCCGCGTCGCGGGGCGTCACCAGGCGCGAGACCAGCGGGGCCCGCCGTGCCCGTCGTCGCGCAGGCGCGCGTCGACGCCGGCGCGCAGTTCGAGCAGTCGCCCCATGAGCCAGAGCAGGTCGGAGAGGCGGTTGAGGTAGGCGACGACGTGCGGGTTGACCTCGACGCCCGTTTCGGCGAGGCGGACGACGGCGCGCTCGGCGCGGCGGCAGACCGTGCGCGCCACGTCGTAGGCGGCCGCCGCCGCGTGGTCGCCCGGCAGAGACCAGTCGGAGAGCAGCCCCTCGGTCGCCTCGACGCGCGTGACGTGGCCGGTGAGCGCCTCGACCATCTCGGGCGTGACGTAGGTCGTCTTCGACTCCTGTCCGCCGAGCGGGCTCGCCACCGCGCCCGCGACCGTGAACAGCTCGCGCTGGATGGACTTCGTCAGCTCGCGCACCTCCGCGTCCGCGCAGATGGAGCGCGCGAACCCCATCGACGCGCCCAGCTCGTCGACCGTCCCGTACGCCTCGACGCGCAGGTCGGCCTTCGACACGCGCGCCCCGCCGATGAGCCCCGTGTCCCCCTTGTCGCCGTGTTTCGTCGCAATGCTCATAAAATCCTCAAGTAAGTAGCCAGTAGTCAGTAGACAGTAGACAGTAGAAGAATCGCCGTCAGTGAATCGTCAGGTTGTCAGCGTCAACGCGCGCGACGCGGAGCGCTACTGACTACTGACTACTGTCTACTGTCTACTTCCTCCTCACATCGTCGAGTAGCGCTGTTGCCTCCGCAGGAGCCAGAGGAAGACGGGGCCGCCGGCGAGCGCCGTGATGGCCCCGACGGGCAGCTCGCCCGCGCCGAAGGCGGTGCGCGCGACGGCGTCGGCCAGCATCAGGAAGGCCGCGCCGAGGACGAAGGAGCAGGGCATCACGACCCGCACGTCCTCGCCGAAGAGCAGCCGCACGGCGTGCGGGACGATGAGGCCGACGAAGCCGATGGTGCCGCCGACCGCGACCGTCACGCCGACTATCAGGGACGCCGCGACGTAAACCAGCCGCTCGCTGCGCCGGACGTTGACGCCGAGACTCTGCGCTGTCTCCTCGTCGATGGCGAGCAGGTGCAGGTCGCGCGCGAGCAGGAGCAGTATGACCCAGCCGGGGACGAGGAAGAGGAGCATCCGCCAGACGAGGTCGAAGCCCACCACGTCGAGGCTCCCGATGGTCCAGCGCAGGATTTGGAGCGCGCGCGAGTAGTCGGCGAAGTACTGGATGACGACGACGCCGGCCGCCGCCACCGTGTTCATCACCACGCCCGCGAGCAGCAGCGCCCCCGGCAGGACGGTCGCGCCCGTGCGCGCCAGCCTGTAGACCACTATCACGCTCAGGCACGCGCCCGCGAAGGCCGCGACGAAGACGACGGGCAGCCCCGCGACGCGCGCCCCCATCCCGAAGGCTATCGCCACGCTCGCGCCCAGAGCGCCGCCGCCCGAGACGCCGAGCGTCAGCGGCTCGGCCAGCGGGTTGCGGAACATCGCCTGCAACGCCGCGCCCACCAGCCCCAGCGACGCGCCCACCACGCCCGCCATCAGGACGCGCGGCAGCCGCAGCCCGAAGAAGATGAGGCGGGCGCGCTCGTCCGCCCACAGCGCCGCGAAGTCGAGGCGCTGGTAGCCGACGTACAGCGACAGCAGCGTCGAGGCGATGAGCACGACCGCCAACAGCAGCAGCGCGCGGCGCAGCCGCGGCCCCGCCGCCGCGGATTTTTGATTTGCGACTTCTGATTTTTGATTCGGAGACAACTCGCCCGTGCTTTCTACCCGACGCCGCACGCCATTCTAAATGGCGGATCGAAAATCAAAAATCGCAGATAAAAAATTCCCTCACGGCTCCGACCAGACGAACGTGCGGCCGAAGGCGTGGCGCGCGCGGATGTGCTCGTCGCCGTAGATGTCGGCGAGTACGTCTTCGCGGAGCACCTCGGCGGGCGGGCCTTCGGCGGCCACCACGCCGAGGCGGACGGCGTGGACGCGGTCGAAGGCCGGGTCCAGGAGCATCAGGTCGTGCGTGACGACGAGCGCGGTCATGCCCTGCTCGTCGCGCAGGCGGCGGAGGTGCCGGATGAGCCCGGCGCGGTGCTTGAGGTCGAGCGCGGCCGAGGGCTCGTCTAACAGAAGGCACTCGGGCTCCTGCGCGAGAGCGCGCGCGAGCGCGACGAGCTGGCGCTCGCCGCCGGAGAGTTCGGTGACCGGGCGCGCTTCGAGGTGCGCGGCGTCGACGGCCGCCAGCGCCGCGCGCGCCGCTTCGAGGTCGCGCCCCGTCTCGAAGCGGAAGCGCGAGGCGTAAGGGCTGCGACCCGTCAGGACGACTTCGAGCGCGGTGAAGGGGAAGACGGTCGAGACGCTCTGCGGCACGTAGGCGACGCGGCGTGCGCGCGCGCGAGCCTCGATGCGCGCGAGCGGCACGCCGCCCAGCGTGACCTCGCCGCGCGAGGGCTTGAGCAGACCCGCGAGCAGCCGGATGAGCGTGGACTTCCCCGACCCGTTCGCGCCGACGACCGCCGACAGCAGCCCGCGCCCGACGCGCAGGGACGCCCCGCGCACGACCTCCGGCTGCCCGTCGCCGTACGCGAAACGCAGCCCGCGCCCCTCGATCAACGCGCCTTCCTCCCCCATCACTTCCTCGCGAACGCCTCGGGGTGAATCAGCTCGGCGAACTTGCGGGCCGAGTCGCCGACGAGGTGCGAGGGGTGGAGCACGGTCTCGTCGCGCACGGGGTAGACCCGACCGTCGCGCACGGCGCGCAGCGTCGGAAGCTCCTTCCAGACGGCGAGCGTGTCCTCGTCGAAGCTGCCGGCCTCCTTGTGCATCATCAGGTCGAGGATGACGTCCGGGTCGAGCGCGACGACCGCCTCCTTCTGCATCTTGCCCCAGCCCTCGCGCGTGGGCGGCGAGACGGGGTCGCCGCCCGCGACCCGGACGAGCTGCGCGATGAAGCTGTCGCCGCCCGCCGTGTAGAGGTCGCGCAGCGTGCCGGGGACGCGGTCGACGACGCAGAGCACGCGCCTGCGGGGCAGGCGCTCGGTGGCGAGCCGGACGGTCTCGACGCTCGCGCGCGTCTGCCGCACGAGGCGCTCGGCCGCCTCCTCGTCGCCGGTCGCGCGGCCGACCAGCGTGATGGAGGTGTAGGCGTCTTCGAGCGTCTGGCTCGGGACGACGAGAGCCTTGATGCCCGCGGCCTCGACCTTGTCCTTGACGAACTGCGCCTGCGCGTCGGAGAAGATGACGAGGTCGGGCCGCAGGGACGCGATCTGCTCCATGTTCGGGTTGTTCCAGCCCCCGGCGCGCGGGAGCCGGCCCGCCTCGGGCGGGTAGGAGCAGTAGTCCGAGACGGCCACCACGCGCCCGAAGGCCCCGACGCCGTGCAGTATCTCGGTCGTGCTCGGCGTGAGCGAGATGATGCGCGCGGGCTTCGCGCCGGACGCGGGGGAGGAGGAGGCCGGCCCGGCGTCGCAGCCGCCCGCGGACAGCAGCGCCAGCGCCAGCAGCACCAGCGCGCCGGACATGATGGCCGACCTACTCGTCTCGCTTCTCTTCATCGGATTCGACCTCTTTCGAGTCCGCGCGGTACGGACAGTGGCGGCAGCCGCTCTCGCAGCAGTAGCCGCGCCGCAGGTGGTAGCGGGCGGTGAAGACGACGTACGCGCCCTCGCGGTAGAAGTCTTCGCCCTCGACGGGCGGCCGCCTCTCTTTCAAAGTCCCCACGCCCCGCGCCTCAGAAGTGGAGCGCCGCGCCCGCGCGGCCGCCGACGCCGGGCGTGCGGAATCCGTTCTCGTAGTAGTCGCGGTCGAAGACGTTCTCGACCTTGCCGAAGAAGCGCAGCCGCCGCGACTCGGCGAGCGGGAGCGTGTAGCTGGCCGTCAGGTCGCCCTTGCGTATGCCGTCGAAGCGGTAGGCGCGGTTGGCGAACGTGCCGGGGTCGAAGATGGGCGCGAGGTAGTCGGACGACGCGACGAGGTCGAAGTTGACCGCGACGCGCGTGCCGATGCGTCCCGTGGCGACGAGCGTGAACTGGTGGTCGGGCACGGCGAATGAGCGCAGCACGCCCGCGACGACGGGCCGCCGCTGGTCGCTGTTCGTGTGCGTGTACGAGGCGGAGAGGTCGAACGAGCGCGAGGGCGCGAACTCGCCGCTCAGCTCAAGCCCGCGCGCGAGCCCCCCGCCGGTGTTGACGAAGCCGCCGAAGCGCCCGAAGGGGTCGGCGGGCGTGTCGCCGAACGCGACGACCTCTTGCAGGCGCGTGTAGAAGTAGGTGGCGGAGAGGCGCACGCGGTTCGAGGCGAGCGTCTGGTCCACCCCGGCGTCGAAGGCGAGCGAGCGCTCGGGCGCGAGCCGCGGGTCGCCGAGCGCGCTGTAGCCGAAGAAGCTGCTGTAGAAGGTGCCGAAGCGCTCGTAGAGCGAGGGCTTGCGGTAGCCGTTGCCGACGTGCCCGCGCAGCTTCGTGCCCGACGCGCGGAAGAGGTAGGCGATAGAGCCGTCGCCCGTGTAGGCGTTGGGCGGCGAGTCGAACGTGAGCCCCGCGTAGGGCGCGCCCGCCGACGGCGTGGACGCCGGCGCGCCCAGACGGAAGGTCTGCGCGCGGAAGGCCGCCGAGAGCTGGAGGCGTCCGTCGAGGAAGCGCAGTTGGTCCTGGACGAAGAAGCTGTGGCTGCGCTCGTCGACGTCGGCCGAGGAGTTGCCGGAGGGCGCGACGTCGAGGAA
>DASVSK010000599.1:0-7879 GCA_036388135.1 Pyrinomonadaceae bacterium
GGTGGGGTATCTGAAGAGGTCGAGGATGGTGAGGTCCTGGCCGAGGGTGGCGCGCAGCTTCGTGTGCACTTCGTAGACGCGGAACGAATCGCCGCCCAGGTCGAAGAAGTTATCGTCCCTGCCTATCTCGCCGGCCTCCAGCACCTCCCGCCAGATGGCGGCGATGGCGACCTCCATTTCGCTCTGCGGCTCGGCGTAAGCTCTGCCGGTGCGCGCCTGCGTGGGCTCCGGCGGGGGTAGTGCGCGGCGGTCAACCTTCCCGTTGGCCGAGAGCGGCAGGGTGTCCAGCCAGACGAAGGAGGAGGGAATCATATATTCCGGTAGCCTCTGCCTAACGAAGGCGCGGAGGTCTTCGGCGGACGGGGCCTGCGGGCCGGACGCGACCAGGTATGCGGCCAGACGCTTGTTGCCCGCCTTCTCCTCGTAAGCCATGACGCAGGCTTCGGCCACCGTGGGGTGCCCTCGCAGAGCGGCTTCCACTTCACCAATCTCGACGCGGTACCCGAGTATCTTCACCTGCTGGTCGAGTCGCCCCAGGAATTCCAGCCCGCCGTCCGCCAGCCGCCGCACAAGGTCTCCCGTCCGGTAGAGCCGCGCCCCCCACCCCCCGCTCAACTCGTCCGGCACGAACCTCTCCGCCGTCAGGCCCGCCCTCTTCAGGTACCCGCGTCCCACGCCCGCGCCGCCTATGTATAACTCCCCGGCCGCGCCCACAGGCAGAGGCCGCCCAAACCCGTCGAGTACGTAGAGCCGCGTGTTCGCGATGGGCCGCCCTATCGGCACGGACCCCACGAACCGCTCCCCCTCCGCTATGCGGTGCACGCAGCACCCCACCACGGTCTCCGTCGGCCCGTATTCGTTGATGAGCGCCGTGCCGGGCGCACACTCCTGCCAGAAGCTCAGCGCCTCCCCGAGCAGGTTCTCCCCGCCTATCACGAAGGCCCTCGTCCTCCCGGCGACCTCCTCGGGTGCGAGCCGCTGGGCGAGCAGTTGCAGGTGCGCCGGCGTTATCTTCACGAGGCTGAGGTTCTCGGTGCCCTTCACCGCGCTCTCTAACGCCTCGACGCCTACATCCTCCGGCGCGAGCCGCACCTCGCGCCCCGCCAGCAGCGGCGCGTAGAGTCCCGTCACCGTGAGGTCGAAGGAAATCGAGGAGTGGACGAGCGAGCCCGCGCCTTGCGCCACCTCGTAGGCCCCGACGCACCAGTTCAGGTAGTTGGCCAGCCCGCCGTGCGTTATCAGCGCACCCTTCGGCTTGCCGGTCGAGCCCGACGTGTAGATGACGTAGGCGAGGCTCTCCGGCCACACCTCGACTTCCACATCGGCCTCGCTCTCGCGCCCCACCTCATGCCACGCCTCGTCGAGGCAGATGACCTGCGCGCCGCGCCCCCGTACGGCGTCGGCCAGCCCGCCCTGCGTCAGCACAACACTCGCCCCGCTGTCTTCGAGCACCCACCCGAGCCGCTCCTCGGGGTTGGAGGCGTCCAACGGCACGTAGGCTGCGCCCGCCTTCAGGACGCCGAGCAGGGCGACGACCATCCGCGCGGAGCGGCGCATGAGAACCGCCACGAGGTGCTCGGGGCCGAGGCCGCGGCGTCGGAGGTACTCGGCCAGTTGGTTGGCGCGGGCGTTCAACTCGGCGTAGGTCAGTTGCTCGTCCCGGTCGGAGACGGCGACGGCGGCGGGGGTGAGCGCGGCCTGGCGGGCGAAGAGTTGGTGCAGGCAGTGTGGCGGGGTTGGGGCGTCCGTGCTGTTCCACCCGGTCAACAAACGCTTCTGCTCGGCCGGCGCAAGGTAGCTCTGCGACTCGTGACGGACGTTCGTGTCGCTCGCTATGGCGCGCAACACGCGGTCGTAGTAGACGAGCATCGCTTCACGCTGTTCGGGGCACGTCTGCGCGGCGTCGAACTGAAGCTCTACCCACGCGCTCTTCTCCTCCGAGGTAGAGTTGAGCATGAAGATTGTTTGCAGGTTGAAGTTAGTCACCGAGAGGTCGATGGTGTCGCTTATGACCTCGAACTTGCCGGGCTTCACGACGTGTTCAACCGAGTGGAAATGCAGGTATACGAAGCAGGTTTCGACGAGCGCTTCGCGCCCCCGCTCCCTCTGCATCGCGCCCAGCGGGTAGCGACGGTGCGGCAGCAGCGCCGCTTCCGCCTCGAACACCGCCTTGATTATTTCGGCCCACGTCCCCCCGAAGAACCTGAAATGGAACGGCACGGTATTAAGGAAGTTCCCGCGCACGTCGGCCCCGTCGGCGCCTTCCGGCCGCCCGTTGAACGTGATGCCCGCCAGCAGATCGCTGAGGCCCGTCGCCACGCTCAACACCTTCAGGTGGGCGGCGAAGGCCACCGTCTTCAGCGGGACGGCGAGCGACCGCGCCACACGCCGCAGGCTTTCGAGCAGTTCGGGCTCTATCGGCAGCGTGTGTTTCACCACGCCCTTCTCGCGCGGGTCGAGTCGCGCGGGGGAGGTTAGGCGCGGCAGTTTAACCGGCGTCCCTTCGCTCAGGTTCTCCGCCCAGTAGCGGCGCGACTCGTCCGAGGCCAGAGCCCGAAGCTCGAGGTTGACGAAATCCCGGTACGCGGCGGCGAGCGGCGGCCGGCGCGGGGGAGTCTCGCGGTTGACGAGCGCGAGGTAGTGCTCGGCCATTTCGGCCAGCGTTGAAGTCGTGCTCCACCCGTCGATGATGGGGTGACATTCGGCGAGTGAGAATTGAAACGACTCGTCGGAGCGGCGGTGCGCGAAGAACCGCATCAGGGGCGGGCGCGAGAGGTCGAATAAGCGCCTCGATTCCTCTTCGAGAAATTCGGCGAGGGCCTTCTCCTGCTCCTCGAAGGTGAGGTGTCGTATGTCGTAAACGTCGAGCGGCAGAGGCGCCTCGCGGTGAACGAGTTGCAGGGCGCGGCTGTAGCTCGTCATGTCGAACGACGTACGCAGCACGGGGTGCCGGGCCACCACCTGCCGAGTGGCCTCCCGCATCGCTTCCAGGTCGAAGCGTCCGCGCAGGTGCCAGCTGTTAACGTTGTGGTAGGCGGGGGCGGCCGACGACGACAACTCCATGTGATAGAGCATCGCCGATTGCATCATCGCGAGCGGGTAGGCGTCTTCGACCTCTTCCGGCAACTTCCCGCGGTCCTCTTCCGAAATCATGCTGAACGGGGCGGTGTGCGTGGGCTCCTCGGCGTCAGCGTCGGCGGGGCTGAGTTCGCCGGCGAGCCCGGCGATGGTCTGGCCGCGGAAGAGTTGTTGGACGGTGAAATTAATCCCCCTGGCTTTTGCCAGCGCCACCGCGCGCACGCTGCGCATCGAATCGCCCCCCAGGTCGAAGAAGCTATCGTGAATACCCACCCGTTCCACGCCGGTGACGTTGGCCCAGATTGCCGCTAATACCTCCTCGGTCGGTGTTCGCGGCGCGACGTATTGAGTATTCCCGCCGCCCCGCGAAGCGTCAGAGGCTGCAAGCGCCCTGCGGTCGACCTTGCCGTTGGGCGTCAGCGGCATCTCTGCTATCACCTCCACCCGCCCCGGCACCATGTACTCCGGCAGCCTCCCCCTCAGCGCAGCCTTCACCCCCGCCCCGCTCAACTCCGCCCCGTCCACGCCCACCACGTACCCGACCAACTCCTTCACGCCCCCGGCCCCCTCCCTCGCCACCACCGCGGCCTCGCGCACGCCCCGCACCCCCCTCAACCCGCCCTCCACCTCCCCCACCTCCACCCGGTAGCCGCGCACCTTCACCTGCCCGTCCTCCCTCCCCAGGTACTCCAACTCTCCCGCCGCCGACCACCTCCCCGCGTCGCCCGTCCGGTACATCCTCGCCCCGGCTCCGCCCGAGAAGGGGTCGGGCACGAACCTCTCGGCCGTCAGCGCCGGGCGGTTGAGGTAGCCGCGCCCGACGCCCTCGCCGCCCACGTAAATCTCGCCCCTGACGCCGACGCCCGCGGGGCGACCCGCGGCGTCGAGCACGTAGAGGCGGGCGTTGGCTATCCCGCGCCCTATCGGCACCGCGCCCGCCTCGCCCACGCCCCCGCCGGCCCCGGCCTCGTAGACGCAGCAGCCCACGACGGCCTCGGTCGGGCCGTACTCGTTGACGAGCCTCGCCGACGGGGCGTGCTCGCGCCACCACCGCAGCGCCTCCCACCGCAGCGCCTCGCCCCCGATGACGAGGCAGCGCGCGCTGCGCGCCGCCGCCTCCTCGGCCACACAATGGCTCAGCGCTTCGAGGTGCGCGGGCGTCAGCTTGACTAAGGAGAAGTCGGGGCCGCCGGAGAGCGCCGAGGCCAGCGGCTCGACGCCGGCTCCCTCCGGCAGGAGCGAGAGGCGCGAGCCCGTGAGCAGCGGCGGGAAGAGGGAGGTCAGGCAGAGGTCGAAGGCGAGGGGTGAGTGGAGAGGTGAGCCGGAGCCGGAGGCGGCGGCGTAGGCCGAGGAGGCCCAGTGGAGGTAGTTGACGAGGGGGCGGTGGTGGATCATCACGCCCTTGGGGGTGCCGGTCGAGCCCGAGGTGTAGATGACGTAGGCGAGGCCGTCGGGAGTCGCCGACGGCTCAAGGTCCTCCGCGCCCCGCGCCGCGATGTCGCCCCGCTCGCCGTCAACGCTAATCACCTGCCCCCAGAAAGAGGGTGCCCGTTCGAGTAACCGCTCCTGCGTCAGAAGAAGGCCCGCGCCCGCGTCCTCCAACATCAGCGACAGCCTTTCCAGAGGGTTTGAATGGTCTAGCGGCAGGTAGGCGGCCCCCGACTTGAGCACCCCCAGCAGGGCGACGATCATCTCGGCCGAACGCTCCATCAGGATGGCGACGAGTTGTTCCGGCCCCGCGCCGAGAGCGCGGAGGTGGCGCGCCAACTGATTCGCCCTCCGGTTGAGTTCGCCGTAGCTCAACTGTTCGTCCCCGCAGACGAGCGCGACGGCCTCCGGCGTCCTCTCGGCCTGCTCCTCGAAGAGTTCGTGCACGCACCTGCCGCGGGGGTATTGAGCTTGGGTGCTATTCCACTCGATGAGCAGTCGGCGCAGCTCCTCGTCGCTCAGCATCGTCAGGGCCGCCAGCGGCCTTGAGGGTTCTGCGGCGAGTGATTCTAGCAACTGCCTGAGGTGAGCGAGCATCAGCTCGATCTCTTCATGCTCAAAGCGGCGGATGTCATACATGAGCCGCAGGGTCATCTCTCCGGGCCTCGACCACACGGTAAGCGTGAGCGGATAACTGGTTCGGTCGAGAGACGCGACGTCGGTAATATTTAGGCTTCCCACGCGCTCGCGCAGCACAGCGTCCACGGGGAAGTTTTCAAAGACCACGATGGAGTCGAAGAGAGGCGTGCCGCCGGCGACCTCGCTCCACCGCTGGACCTCGACGAGCGGGCTGTGCTCGTACTGCCTGGCCCGCGCCTGCTCCGCCTGCAGCCGCCTCAGCCACCCGAGGACTTCCTCCGACTCGTCGACGCGGGCCCGCACCGGCAGGGTGTTGATGAAGAGGCCGACCATGGCCTCGACGCCCGCCAGCTCTGGCGGGCGGCCGCTGACGACGGCGCCGAAGAGCACGTCGCTCTCGCCGCTGTAGCGCGAGAGCAGCAGCGCCCAGGCACCCTGCACCACGGTGTTGAGCGTCAACTGCTGCCGCCGCCCTAGCGCCCTCAGCGCCTGAGCAGCCTCTAACGACAGTTGCACCTGGCGCTCGTGATAGACGCTTTCGCCCGCGCCCGCCGCCTTCTCCGGATCGGCGTTTGCCTCGCCCGGTTTCATCCCTATCGGCGTCGGCGTGTGGAACCCCTTGAGGTAGTCGCGCCAGTAAGCCTCGGCCTCGCTCAACTCCCGCTGGCGCAGCCAAGTGATGTATTCGCGGTAGGGGCGCGGCCGTTCCAGTTCGAGTTGTTCGCCGCGCGACACCGCCTCGTAGAGCAGTAACATCTCCTTGAGCACGATGGAACTCGACCAGCCGTCGAGCAGCAGGTGGTGATGACTCCACACGAACTTGTATGACTCGTCGGCGAGGCGTACGAGCATGTAGCGCATCAGCGGGGCCTGCGACATGACGAACCCGCGCCGGCGGTCTTCGCGCAGTAGCGTCTCGAAGCGCTCCCGCTGTTCGGCGGGTTGGAGCCCGCGCCAGTCCTCCTGTCGGAAAGGGAGCTTAACGCCGCGGCGCACGACCTGTAGGGGCTTGGCCCGTCCCTCCCACGAGCACGCGGTGCGCAGAATCGGGTGGCGTTCGACGACGGTCTGAAGCGACGCCTGAAGCGCGCCGACGTTGAGGTCCGAGTTAATGGTGTAAGAGGTCTGGATGAAGTATGCGTCGGAGTTCTGCGCGTAAAGGGTGTGGAAGAGTAACCCCTGTTGCGTGGGCGAAAGCAGATAGATGTCTTCGACGTTATCACTCATGGGATTTTTCCGCTTCTCTGTCCGGCTCGGGGTGAACTGGCCCGCACGCCCCGGCGGGTGCCGGAAAGTTCCGGGCGGCGGCGGCGCTTACAGGAAGATTTCCTTAGAACAGTAGAGCCTCTCGCCCACGATCCCGCGGCCGCGACAGTCGGCGACGAGCTTGTCCGAATCGACAATGGGCGGCGACTGCTCCGTATAGTGTAGGGACGTGAGGAAGGTCAGCCAGGGCTCCTGCCCCATCGCGTAGACGTAGACCTGTTCGGGCGTCAACTTGTCGACGATGTCTATCCCCTTCTCGTAATTCGAGCCGTCGAGCCGCCGGGATTGGTCCATCGCGTGGGCCATGGGCTTCGTGAGCAGCGGGCCGTACATCCAGTTCAACGGCGCGCCCTCGCACTCCATGCCGAGGAATAACACGTCGACCTTGCCGACGATTTTTCGCACGTGCTCGTACAGCCTGGGCTCTATGTTGTTCGAGTCGGCCGCGCACATGATGAGCCTGTCGCGCATCCTCACGAGGAACGCCATCTTGGTCCTGATGTCGAGGTCGGCGTGTTCGCCGAAGAAGGGCACGCCGGTGATGCTCCCGCCCTCGACCCTGATGGTCTCCATCTCGTCTATCTCCCTGACGTTGTCGAAGCCGACGACCTGCAAGAGCAATTTCAGGGAGGGGTCGGCCATGCCCCCGCCGCTCTTCGGCACGATGATGTTTTTAATCTTGTGCCGCAGTTGCAGGAGCGTCTCGAACATCAGGTGGTCCTGATGGTTGTGCGTCAGGAAGACATAGTCGATGTGCTCGGGCAGGTCGGAGAAGGTGTAACGGCTCACGTCGGCGGCGTAGTCGTAGCTGATGACGGGGTCGGAGAGGATGCTCGTGCCCCCCGCCTCGATGAGGATACAGGCGTGGCCGAAGTACCGTATCCTGACCCCTTCGCCCGCGTAGGCGTCGGGCGGCGGCGGTGCCTCTTCGGTGAAGAAGCGCGAGAAGGCCGCCTCGTCCACCCCTCCCACGCCGAGCGCCTCGGCGATGTGGCCGAACGTCTGCGGGGTCTCCTTCATCTTGAACAACTCGCCGAGCCCCGCGTGCCTGAACGGCAGGTTTAGGTAGACGTGCCCATCGCCCCTCAGCCTCGGGGTGCTGAAGATGAAGGGCCGCGCCCCGTCCTTGTCCACCAGCGAAAGGGCTATGCTCTGCGACGACTCCTTGTAGTAAGGGCTCAGGTAGAGCAGTCCCTCGACGAAGCGGAACGAGACGTTGTTGTTCAAGTCGTAGACGAGCTCGACGTACCCCCGGAGGGCTTCGGGGATTTTGGGGTAGACCTGTTCGAGCGAGTAGCCGCAGCACTCTCCCGGCAACAGCCTGTCTAGCTCCTTGATGGCCTCGGCCAGCGCCACCATCTCGGCCTGCTCCCTCGCGGTCGTCTCCATCAACGCCCTGACGGCCGGCACTCTGCTCGCGTCATAATTGATGAAGGGGCCGCCCATCATCGCCGGGTTACGCAGGGCG
>DASVSK010000600.1:0-1543 GCA_036388135.1 Pyrinomonadaceae bacterium
CAAAAGCATGGTCTCGCGCCGCCTCAAACCCCTTTCAACTTTTGTCCTTCGCCCTTCACCTCTGACTCGGCGGCGGGCCGATGTCGTTGCTGTTTACGACGGGGCCGGTGCTCGCGTTGGAGTTAGAACTCTTCGGGTTCGGGCCGGTGCTCTGCTGCTTGCGCAGTTGCTCCTGGCGCTTGCGGAACTCGGCCATGCGCGCGGCCCCCGACTTGGCCTGCTCAAGAAGCTCCTGCGCCGGGTAGTGGTCGGGCTTGATCTCCAGAGTCTTGTTGAGCGCCTTGACCGCCTCGTCGTACTGCGCGATTTTGAAGTGCGCCGCGGCCAGCTCGTAATACTTGTCGTCGTTCTCCTGGGGCGAGTTCTTGACCGACTCCTTGAGCGCCTTGACCGCCTCGTCGTACTTGCCGATCTGCTCGTAGCAGAGGCCGAGGAAGTAGTAGGCGTCGGAGTTCTTGGGCTCCTGCTTCGTGATCTTCTCGTAAGCCTCGGCACCGCCGACGAAAGCTTGGTCGGCCTCCTCGGGCTGCTTGGTCGCGTTGTAGGCGAGGCCGAGCCGGTAGTACGCCTCGGCGAAATCCGGCGAGAGTTCTATCGCCCGCTTGAAGTGCTGGATGGCCTCCTCGTCGCGGTTCTCCTTGTAAGCCTGAAGGCCGCTGACGAAGAGGGTGCGCGCGTCGTCGGTCGGCGCGCCGGCCGCGCCCTGCGGCTCCGGCTGCGGCTGCTCGGCCGAGACGGACGGCGCGGGCGCGGCGTTGCCGTCGGCGGCCTGCTTTCGGTTGCAGCCCGCGTGGAGCGGCGCGAAGACGAAGAGGGCGGCGAGTGTGACGCGGAGCGCTTTCATGGTCTTCTATTTTTCTCTTGGAAGGGTCGGGCTAAAACCTATCTACGACAAATCAGCCGGAGAGTCAAACGGGAGGCGAGGCGGCCTCTGGACTGCGTCTTGCTTTTAAGGGTGGCGGGAAAGTGTTGAGTGTATAGGTTGCGTGCAGGGGGAACGTGCGCGATGGAGCCAAGAAGGAGCGAGACGTTCGTAAGTCCAACGGAGGAGACGGTTCCGCTCGGGGACGAGAGGACGCTGCCGCCGCCCCGCTTTGACGAAAAATCGGTACAGCGCGCGCAGCCGGCCGTGCCGATTACGCTGGGCGCGAGGGCGCGTTCGTGGCCGACGACGCTGGTCGTGCTGTGCGTGCTCGGCGGCGTGGTCGGCGGCATGCTCGGCGGGTTCGCGCTCACGCTCTTACAGCGCGACGGCGCGCGGGTGGCGTCGCAGACTTCGGTGGCGCGGCCGGACGCGGTCGTCGTCCCCGCCGCGGGCGCACCGGCCGCGGCGGCCGGGACGGGCGTCGCCGCACAGCCCGCGCCGACGGACGCCAGGCCCGCCGCCGACGGCGCGGGGGCTCCGCCGCCCGAGGCCGCGCGGCCCGCAGGGGCCGAGGCGCGCGCGGAGGCGGCAGCGCCCGCGCGGGACGAGCCGGCGGCGGCCGCGGCGGGCGCGGGCGGCGAAGGGGAGTTGCGCGCCGCGCTCGGCGAGTGGGTCGCG